>JAAYLG010000103.1 GCA_012522075.1 Bacillota bacterium | reverse complement strand
GTGGTAGGTCATCTGCTCATATGGCTTGGGCTTGTAGGGCTTTTTAATCTTCTTCGGGGGCAGTAAGGTCATTCGCCGCATTACTCTGTATAGGCTAGTAATGCTGCGAGAATACCCACGATCTTTTCACGGAGGCGCTTCGGCGGGGCCCGGTTTCGAAGTCAAGCTGACGTATGAAAAGGGCCCCTTAAGTGCGCTGCCCGCCGCAGCAACAGTTTTCCGCTACAAGGCAATTCCCTTCAGCAAGGAAGCCCTTGCGGCTGTCGCCGCCGGGCTGGGCATCACGGGAGAGATAACCGAAGAACTGTGGCAGGACAGCAAGACTTACCAGATCGGCGATCCCGAAACCGGGATGATGATCATTTTCCCCAACGGGTACAAAAGCTTTGACCGCCCCCTGCCGGACGACCTGCAGGGACAAAGCCTGCCGGCGGAAAAGGAAATTATCCAGGCGGCCGGGGAATTCCTGACTAAAATCGGCATCGACCCTGCGCAAGCCGCAGTAAAAAAAGTAGAGTTGCCTGAAGCCGGCTCTTACTACCCCCTGGCTCACGTCACCTTTGTCCCTAAAGAACCGGGCCCGCAAATCAGCATCTCGCCCTTTGCCCGCATTCAGGTTGCCTCCGGAGGTGAAATCCATAATGCCGGCTGGGTCTGGCCGACAGAGCTTGTAAGCGGTAAATCCTACCCCCTGCGCAGCGTTGAGGCAGCCTGGCAGGATATTGAGGACGGCAAAGGGATCATTGCCATCAGCTACGACCTGGTGCCGGATCCTGTGGAAGGGACAATCGTCACTGGCCGCGGCAAGATTGAAGAAAACTTCATCGGCTACATCCTCACCTATGACAAAGACTATAATATAGTCATGCAGCCTGTGGCGGCTTTCCGCGGCACTGCAACTTTTGCAGACGGCACCGCCGTTCCCTTCACAGTTTATACCGAAGCCATAGCTTCCGCTTATTATGAACGGTAATTCAGGCCTCCTTCCAACAACTGGAAAGCCCTCCGCGCGGAGGGCTTTTTTCTTGTTTCAGATACTAATTATTCAAGACGGGACTTCCGCCAGGGAAGTCCCGCTTCCGTTTACTTCTTCAGGTCTTTTTGGTACTGCCTGATTTTTTGCTGATACAAATCAGTCAATTCCGCGGCCGCTTCGGTGGAGTAGCCTTCACTGACAATACGGTAAACAGGTTTTTCCGAATCGGGCAGCACCAGCGCCCAGCCCTGTTGCCCGTGCCTGACCTTGACCCCGTCAAGCAGTTCCACGTCGCTGTCCCTTGTTTCTTCAATGAGCCGCCGCATAACGGCACCCTTGGCATCCCAGGGACATGCCACTTCCGCTTTCTGCAGGTAAAAGGGAGGGATGCTGTCCACCACGGCGGAGAGGTCGCAGTCCTCGGCAGCCAGAAATTCCAGAATGCCGACCAGGGAAGCAACGGCGTCACAGGCAAAAGCCATGACAGTTGTTTTTTCCCGGCCGCAGCCTGAGGCAAGCGCCTCCATCACCGCCCGCAAGTCGGCTTTTGTCCGCAGCACCTGCCCTTTATACTTTCCGGCAAGCTCTTCAATTACGGCGGGAGCGGTTACAGGAACGGCCACGGTAGCGCCGACGGTGGTACGGAAAACAATGGCAGAGCTGACGGCAAGCAGCAGTTCGTCGGCAATCATACGCCCCGTATGGTCAAAAAGAACCAGCTGTTCCGCATTGGCGTCAAGCAGCACTCCCAGGTCGGCGTCCAGCCGGCGGACTGTTTCCGCCACTTCTGCACACTGCCGGCGCAGAATTGAGAAGGGCCGGGGCATATTGTCCGGCGGTAAAAGGGTGACAGCTTCACAATTCAGCTGCGCAAGCAAAGGTGTCAAAAATGCCGCCAGCCAGGGGGTGGGATAAGCCAGTACTATTTTACGTATGCGTGCCGTAAATACCTGCCGGTCAAGGTTTTGCAGCAGTTTTTCCCGGTACTGCTCGTTTATCTGTTCCAATCGGGCATGTTCACCCACTTCATTACCTGCAAGCCGCCTGAAATCTTCACGATAAAAAACTTGTTCAATTTTCCGTTCCCACCCCTTGGAGAGGTTGAGACCGTTTTTCGCCAAGAACACCAGCCGGACGTCGGCCGTGTCTTCGGTGTCAGCAAGCTGCACATGCAGGCCCCCTGCAGCAGAAAGCTGCTCCACGGCCTGCCGTGCGACAGGCGTCACCGTCACCCCCAGATCCAGCACCTTAAGACCTGCCGCCAGTAAACCTGACAGTGCGGCAGTTTTTAACATGCGCGAGGCTTTCCAGTCGTCGGAGCTTAAGGTAACGCGGCCGCCTGCGGGCAAAAGCGACCCGTAAGCGGTACACAGCTTGGCCACCAGCTCGGGCGAAATCTCCAGGTTAACTTTGCCCTTAATCCCGTTGTTCCCAAACAGGCTTCTGGCCGGCTTTGTCCCCCAAACGACGCTTTCAGTGACTATACTTGCGCTTGCAATGCGTTTATGCGGCCAAATCTTGACATTCGGCTTGACGGTGGCATTCTCCTCCAGCACACTGTCATCGCCCGCCACCGCACCTTCAAAGAGGGATGCCCCGGACATGACCCGGACCCGGCTGCAGAGCACGGCTCCGCGTACTTCGGCCTTAGGTCCCACATATGTATTGCGGAACAAAATCGAGCGCTTTACGGAAGCTCCCGCCGCCACCTGTGTCCCGGAACCTAGAACTGAATATTCTCCCACATGGGCGCCGCCCTCAATCCGGGAGCCGCTGCCGATAAATACCGGGGGAGATAGGTGCGCTCCCGCTTCTATCACCACATCTTCACCCAGAAAAATGCCCGGCTCCGCCTCCGGCGGCATCAGTTCCAACTTTACCTTCCCTTGCAGGATGTCAAGGTGTGCGGCATGGTATTGTTTGATACTGCCGATATCGCACCAGTAGCCTTCCGCCACGTAGCCGTACAGCGTGTAGCCCTCCCGCATCAAGAGCGGGAAGAGATCCCTGGCAAAGTCAAACATTTTCCCTTCCGGGATCAACCGCAGCACTTCCGGCTCCAGGATATAAATGCCGGTATTGACCGTATCGCTGAAAACTTCACTCCAGCTTGGTTTTTCCAGGAAACGAACAATCCTGCCGTCCTGCTCCGTGATGACCACACCATATTCCAGCGGTGTGGCCACGGAAGTAAGAACCAGCGTGGCTACCCCGCCCTTCTGACGGTGGAAAGCAATGGCTTTTTGCAAATCAAAGTCGGTCAGCGCATCCCCGCTGATGACGAGAAAAGTTTCATCCAGAAAATCGCCGGTGTTTTTTACGCTGCCCGCCGTCCCCAGCGGTGAATCTTCTACAAAGTATTGCATGGAAACACCAAAATCACGGCCGTCGCCAAAATAATCCCTGATTTGCTCCGGTAAATATTGCAGTGTGACCCCGATATTTTTTAAATCGTAGCGTTTTAACAGCGCCACAATATGTTCCATCAGCGGCCGGTTCATAAGCGGGACCATTGGCTTGGGACGATCGCAGGTCAGCGGGCGCAGCCTGGATCCTCCTCCGCCGGCCATGATGATTGTTTTCATAATGCTCCCTCCTGCATCAGCTCAAAAGCTGCTCTTTACGCACATCGCGGAAAAGCACACTCTGTCCGCCGCTTTTCGGCGGCGGTAAAATCCAGTTGCTCCGGTCGTAGGCGGACAATACCTGTTGGTAAATGTTCCGCGTCTGCCTGGCTATTTCCTGCCAGGCATATTTTTCCCCCACCAGGGCTTTCGCCTGCCGCGCCAGCCGCCCGGCCAAAACCGGGTTTTTCAGCAGGGCGACAATCTGGGCGGCCAGGGAAGCAGCATCGCCGGGGCAACACTTTAAACCTGTTTCTCCGTGGCTCACAATGGTCGCCAGGCCGCCAGTGTCGGCCACAACAACAGGCACGCCTGCCGCCATGGCTTCCAGGGCCACAATGCCGAACGGTTCATACAAGCTGGGAAATACGGCCACGGCGGCTGAACGATAAAGAGCATTACGCGTGTCATCATCAATATAGCCGGTAAAACTAAAACGTGTTTCCAGCCCCATGTTTTTGGCCTGGTGGCGCAGTGCATCCAAGGCGGGACCTTTGCCCGCCACTATGAATTTTACTTTCGGTTCGGCCGCCAGAACCTGCGGGGCGGCATCCAGCAAGACATGGACTCCTTTTTCCCGTACCAGACGGCCGACAAAAAAGACAATTTTCTCATCGGGGGCTGCGTAACGTTCCCGGACTTGCGCATCACTTTTACCGGCTGCAAACTGGCACACATCCACGCCGTTTGGAATCACTGCTATTTTATCATCCGGCAGATGAAAGATTCTTTGCAGTTCATAAAACATATAAGTACTGCAGCAGATAACTTTCCAGGCTTCATATGTCAGCCACCATTCCACATCACTGATATAGCGCTGCTCATCGGTATAAAGGCCGCGGTTTCTGCCGTACTCCGTCGCATGGATGGTTGCCACCAGCGGGCGGCAGGCGGCATGTTTGACGGCGCGGGCCGCATAAGCCACCAGCCAGTCATGCGCATGAAGCAAATCAAAATCATACCCGGCAAGAAACAGGGACAGTGCTTTTTCCAGCATGGCCAGGTTATACTGCAAAATGCCGGAAATAAAATCCAGCGGCACCAGGTGATATGGTCTGACACGCCAGACATGTACTCCCCCGCGCACTTCCTCATCCGGAGAGGCACCTGCCTCATCTATGGTAATAACATGTACATCCGCCGTCCCGGTTTCCGCGAGGGCGGCGCTTAATTCCGCTACATGCCGCGCCAGGCCTCCCACAATGCGGGGCGGATATTCCCAGGAAAACATTAAAACGCGCAAAAAAATCCCCCTCTGCATTACTTCTTTATTTTAGCTATTATATCCAAATCAGGGGAAGATATGAAACGGCCGGAAAAGGGCGGCAGGACCAGCTTCTGCCGTCACTGGCAACAGTGACGGCTCCGTGCAGGTCGGTCCGGTAAATTTGCAAACCCTTCGCCGACAAAAGCTCCAGCGTTTCCGGATGCGGGTGACCAAAACTGTTTTTCCCCACCGAAATAACGGCCGCTTCCGCTCCTATGCGATCAAGAAAAGCGGCGGAAAGCACGGCACGGCTGCCATGATGCGGCACCTGCAGCACCTGCACCGTCCGCCCGCCGTCCCATTCCTGCTCCACTCCGGCCATGGCCGCCGCCTCCGCATCCCCCGTCACCAGGCAGGAAAAATTGCCGTAGCTGACAAGCAGGACCAGGGAATTGTTGTTGAGATCGTCTCCCGTGCCGTGCAAGTAAGCGGCGGGAGGGGAAAGAAAACGGATTTGCACACCGTCAAGGGACAGCTTCCAGCCTGCTGTTACTGTATGGACCGGGATATTGCGTTCAGCCAAAAGACCAAGCAATTGTGCATAAGTTTCCGTCCCTTCATGCTGCCCGTTGCTGATGAAAGCACCAACGGGCAGGGCGGTTGCGATGGCATGCATGCCGCTGTAATGGTCGGCATGCGGATGGGTGAGAATGATAAATTCAGCTTTTTGGGCTCGCCGCCTGCGCAGATAGGGCAGCAGGACGTTTTCTCCCACATTTTTTATGGTATTGCTGCCGGCATCTATCAGTACATGCCGGCCGGCCGGTGTGGCAAGATGCACTGCCATCCCCTGCCCCACATCCAGGAAAGTAAGGGAAAGCTTTCCCCTGCCCTGCACGGGCAGGGCGGAAAAAAGTAAAATATTGCAAACAACCAGCAGGGCCAGAACTTTTTTCCCTGTCAGCGGCCTTAGCCTGCGGCCGCTTGCCAAAAAGCAAAGGGCGGCCAGGTATACAGCCCACCATAGCGGGGGCAGTGCGGGGAGGGAGGATACGGCGCCTGCCAGACCGGCCAGCAGCCGGGGCACGCGGTCCAAAACAGTAACAAGCGGCAATGCGGCCCAGCACAGCGGGGCGGCCAAGGGCGGCCACAAAAAACCTGCAGGCAGGCTGCACAGGCACAGGCCAATCACCACGCCCGCCGGCGGGACACAAAGCAGGTTCAACGGGACGGCAAGGAGAGAAAAAGAGCCGAAATATGCCGCCTGCAGGGGCAAAAGCGCCAACTGGGCGGACAGGGCAACGGCCAGCGGCCCGGCAACGGGACGCGGCAGGCGGGCAAAAAACTGTTCCAGGCGGGGCGAGAGCAACAGAATCCCGGCCGTGGCGGTATAGGACAGCTGAAAGGAAAGCTGAAAGAGCCACAGCGGCCGTACCACCAGCAACGCCAGGGCGCTCGCAGCCAAAAGCTGCAGTCCGGTTTTTTCCCTGTCTGTACGGCGCGCCCACAAAGCAAGTGAAAATGTCAGGGCGGCACGCCAGACGGGCGGTTTGCCGCCGGCCAGGAGGATATAGCAGGCAACGGCCGCAACTGCAAGTAAATACGACACAGCAAGCAAACGCCGCCCAAAGAGGCGGGAAAAAATAAATAGCGCCCAGGCGGCAGCATAACCTACATGCATGCCGGAAACTGAGAGCAAATGGGCCAGCCCCAGCAGCCTGTAAGCTTGCGACGCAGCCTCCTCCACTTCGGCCGGCTGCCCCAGGACCATGCCGGAGGCAAGACCCGCCTCCGCCGGCGGCAGGTATGTCGCAAACAGCGAGAGGGCACGGCTGCGTAAGTGGGTAAAAAAAGCAATCAGCGGGTTGCCGCACCGGCCCGGCAGCACTTCCACCGTGCCCGGTGTGACGATGAGCACACCGCCGCAGCCTTTGGCCGCCAGGTAAAGGGCATAGTCAAATCCGCCCGGGTTGCGCCGTCCGGAAGGCAGATTGATGATCCCCCGCAGGCGCAGAGGCAGGCCGTATGTGGGGACAAATTCCTCCGGCGACGCATAAAGCGATGCCTGCACCACGGTATGCACTGATACTGTCCGCCCACCGGCGGATGCTTCTTGTATGTAAAAACTAAAACTGGTCTTTTCCGCCTCTTGCGGCGGCACTTCACAGATATAGCCGCGAAAAACCGCGCTTTTGCCGGCTAAAGGCTGCAAAGGCTTTGTCAGCTGCAGGATACTCAGCCGGCAGGAGAGCATCCCCAGGCTGCAAAAAAGTAAAAGAAGCACCGCGGCAGCAGGCTTCTTTTGCATAAGAAAAAGGCAGATGACGGCAAATAAAGCTGCCAGGCAAAACACGATAAGTGCCGCCTCCGGCACCTGCACCCGGGGTGCAAGCAGGATGCCGGCAGCAAAAACAATTGTTATGACGGGCAGCACAGCCATAAAGATCCTCCTTGCAGGCTGCTAGTCAGTGTGGCTGTTTTTGCTTTTGCGCAGGCGGCGATAGAGAGGTATTGCCACCAAAGCAATTATAACCAGATAGGGCAGGGCGCTGAGTAAAAAGACAATGAGGCTGCCCAGACCGCTGATCAGGCCGTTGATTGAACGGACCAAGCCGTTTAAGCCTCGCTGCCAGACGCCTTTTAAACCGGAGCCCGTTACTGTCCGGCTGGCGGCAGGGGTTTCCGTAAGAGAAAGCTGCACAGTGGCATAATCCACACGGTCCTGCAGATAGCGGAACTCCGCCGTCAGTGCCTCCAGTTCGCCCCGCACGCGGCCAAGTTCCTTTTCAATACGCAGAATATCTTCCACCGTCTCCGCCCGCTCCAGAATCGCCAGCAGCCTTTCTTCCTGCCTGGCCAGATTGCGAATTCTGGCTTCCAGGTCTACATAGCGCAGCGTCACGTCATCTTCACCGACAGAACTGCTTTTAACTTTGCCCAGTTTTTTTATTTCCGCCAGGAATTGTTCCAGCTTCTCCGCCGGAAGCCTGACGCTCAATGTTGCCCTGCGCATTTCATCCGCACCGAACACCGACGATTTGGCAAGGTAGCCCCCCTCCGCTTTGGCCGTGTCTGCAATGGCGGCAAGCGCGGCATCAATGTTTTCCACGTCCATGTCAATATGTGCCGTCCGGATCAGCTTCTGCTCGGCTGCGGCATAACTGCCGTCGGCAATGCTTTTTCGTTCCTCCACAGTATCCTGGACGTAGTCATCCCCCACTCCGCCATCATAACCACCCTGCGGTTCAGGCGCAACCGCCCCACCCGGAGGCTCCGCCATGTCAGAACGCGCCGTTTTCCCGGCTGCACAGCCGACGACAAACAACACAAGGAAAAGCATTGCCACCAGGGCCCAGTGTTTTTTCATTTCGCCGCCCCCTCATTTTAGATACTCTTTTTGACGCGCAGCCGGAGCCGGAAGTTCCTTACCTGCCGGGAATACTTGAGCGCGCCAGTTCGTCACAGCGGTTGTTTAAAGGATCATCCCCATGCCCTTTTACTTTGATCCATTCAATGCTGTGCTTCTCAGCCAGCTCCAGCAACCTTTCCCACAGGTTTCTGTTCTGGACAGGCTCTTTTTTACTGTTGAGCCAGCCGTTTTTTTGCCAGTTTTTGAACCAGTTCTGCCGGAAAGCATTAATCAAGTAGGCACTGTCACTATGCAGTTTCACCCGGCAGGGATATTTAAGCTGTTCTAGGGCCACTATAGCCGCCAGCAGCTCCATGCGCTGGTTGGTTGTGTTCTCTTCTCCACCCGATATTTCCCGGATGTGATCGCCGTAGCACAGCACTGCACCGAATCCGCCGGGTCCCGGATTGCCGGAACAGGCACCGTCAGTATAAATAATAACTTCTTTCATGGGTCCTCCTCTTGTGCCGGTTATACTGCCTGCGTTGCCTGCAGGAAACCGCTCCGCCTGGAGCCCGCATCCTGCTTTTGTCACCAATGCGCCCCTTCACCCTGTGTTGCTTTTCAGGTCCTGCAGGGCTTATGCAAAAGCGGCACCGTTTCCCTTTCCCGCGGCGCCGGTATTTTTGTATTGTTCATAAAGCGGCCGCTAAAAGGGAAGCCTGAAAAATAACAGGATCTGCAGGCTATATTCTTGCTGCCACCGCCCGTTTCCTGCCGCCGGCAGGTGTTTGCACGGGCGGGAATAAAAAAGCCGTCCTCAGCAGATATTGTAACTATCACCATATATCCGGAGGCAATATGACAAACGCATTTTCCCTCCTGCGCAAAATTATCCGCCCCAGGTCCACAAGGCCCGCCGCCCCGCAAACAGACAATGAAGCGGCGGCCAAAAAACCGGAAAACGTTGATTCCACGATTCTTAAAGAGCGGCTGGCATTAATCAAAAACCGGCTGGGCGAAAGCAATGATGTTGTCATACGCGAGTTTTCCACCGGCAGCACTGAAGTAAAAATGGCCGTCCTTTTTATCGACGGGCTGGCCAATAAACAGCTGATCAATGACGCCATCATCAAGCCGCTTTTGTCAACAACCATCGTCAATCATTATCCGGAAAAGCTGACAGCGAAAAATGCCTTTGACCTGGTAAAAAACAATATTGTTTTTTACAGCGAAATTTCCACCGCCCCGGACCTGACACAGGCACTGAAAATGGTTCTCTCCGGCGATACCGACCTTTTTATTGACGGAGAACAAAAAGTGCTGGTTTTCGGCACCCGTGCCTGGGAAAAACGCACACCCGCGGAACCGGAAACGGAAGCGGCAGTCCGCGGCTCACGTGAAGGCTTTACAGAAACCATGCGCATCAATACTTCCCTGTTGCGCCGGCGGATTAAACATGAGAATCTGCGTTTTGAAACCATGAAGGCGGGCAGGCGGACGGTCACCGATGTGAACCTGGTCTATATCAGTGATATTGTCAATCAACGCACCCTGGAGGAGGTGCGCCGGCGGATCGCGGCCATCGATACGGACGCCATCCTGGAATCCGGCTACATTGAAGAATATATCGAGGATTACCCCTTTTCCATTTTCCCGCAAATCGAACATACGGAAAGGGTGGACAAGGCGGCAGCCGCCGTCATTGAGGGGCGGATTCTCATTATGACGGACAATACGCCGTTTATGCTTATTGTCCCCACCACCTTCTTCCAATACATTTCCGCAGCGGAGGATTACTACGAACGGCCCTATATCGCGCTTTTCCTGCGTTTCTTGCGCCTTTTTGTCCTGAATATTGCCCTTTTCCTGCCGGCGGCCTACGTGGCTGTGGTAACATTCCACCAGGAAATGCTGCCGACACCGCTTTTGCTCAGCATTGCCGCCACCCGGGAAGGCATCCCTTTCCCGGTGGTGGCGGAGGCCCTGGTGATGGAGGGCACCTTTGAAGTCCTGCGGGAAGCGGGTGTCCGGCTGCCCAAAACAGTGGGCCAGGCTGTCAGCATCGTGGGAGGTCTGGTGATCGGTGATGCCGCCATCAGGGCCGGCCTTGTTTCCCCGGCCATGGTTATTATCGTGGCAACTACGGCCATCTCCACTTTTGCCATCCCGGCCTATAACGCCGCCGTCAGTATACGCCTGCTGCGCTTCCCCCTGATTTTCCTGGCAGGTATTATGGGCCTGTACGGCCTGATCTGCGGCCTGATTCTGATTCTGATTCACCTGGCAGGGTTGCAGTCCTTCGGTGTACCGTATTTAAGCCCCCTTGTCCACGGCACTTTCAGTGACGTTGTGAAAACATTTACCCGCCCGCCCTGGTGGCTGTTTGTCAGGCGACCGCACATGCTGGGACTGCAGCAATCCAGAAGGCAGGCAACCAACACTTTTAGCCGCAAGCCTGAGGGCAGCACCAGAGAGCTGACACATGACGCAACAGGCGAAAAGAGGCAGAATCAGCCGGGAGGGGAAAATGACAGCTAGACGCATTTGCGCCGTCATTTTAATAATATTTTTACTGCTTTTGATCCCCGGCTGCTGGGACCAGCGGGAGATAGAGCAGCTGGCCATAGTCCGTGCCATAGCCGTTGATTACCTGCCCGGCCGCAAAGCTCCCTACCTGGTGACAATGGTGGTGCTGCGCCCGGCCGACCTGGCCGGCGGGGAGAGCGGCGGCGGCAGCGGCGGCGGCAGCCAACCGCTGCAGCTTTTCTCCGGTGTGGGGGCTTCCATTGACCTGGCCATTACACAGATCACAACTGCTCTGTCACGGCGCGTTTACCTTTCTCATGCCGAACTGGTCCTGGTGGGTGAAGAACTGGCCAGAACCGGAATAACACCGGTGCTTGACTTTATTATCAGGTATCCGGAGATACGCAACAGTGTCTACCTGATGTTTGTCCCGGGCAGGGCACAGCAGGTCCTGCCGGTGCCTGAGCGGCTGGAAGAAGCCGTAGTGTCAGAAATGCTGGGACTGTTAAAAAATGCGGAACAAATACCTTTTTCCGACCCGCAGCGGGCTTTTGAATTCATGCGTGTCCTCCTGCGCTACGGGCAGGAGCCGTTTCTGGCCATTATGCAGGCAACCCCGCCGCTGGAGGCCACACTGCCGGAACTGCAGCAGGTTAAAGAAAGCGCCGGCGGGCGGCAAAATGGCGGGCAGGGAGAAGGCGGCGGGCAAGGCACAAGTCCCGGGGGCGGACAGCAGGAAGAAGAAAAAGTTCTGACCGTGGCGGGAACGGCCGCTTTTAAGAACGACAAACTGGTAGGCATCATGGATGCCCGTGAAACACGCGGTTACCTCTGGTTTACAGGCAATGTGCGCAATGCCGTCATTGCCGTCCATGACCCCGGGCAGCCGGAAGCTGTCATCAGCATGCTGGTAACACGGGCACAAACAAAAATCACCCCGGTGGTAAAGGGTGACAAGGTCTCTTTCCGGGTTGAAGTGGATACCGAGGGGGACATCAGCAGCCAGAACACCACCACCAACCTGAACACCCCGGAAATACTGCGCAAACTTAACAGCGCCATTGCCGGTGCCGTCAAAGTGGAAATGGAACAGGCGCTGCAAAAGATGCAGTCACTGGAGACAGACCTGGTAGGTTTCGGCGCCATTTTAGGCCGCAAGGAACCAAAACTGTTTGGGAAGCTGCATAAAAAGTGGCCCCGGTTTTTCCGCACACTGGAAGTGGACATTACCGTCAAAGCCAATATCAGGCGCACCGGCCAGCAGGGCAACGTTCCTGCAGGCTACCACTGACAGAACACATCCAGGGAGATGATCATACTGCTTGCCTTACTGCTTGCTGCCCTTTTTCTCATCGCCATCGTGGAAACGGCGCCCCTTGTCAGGCAAAAACACTGGCCCGAGCTGGCAGCCTTCCTTTTTCTGTGGGGACTGTCATCCTTTCTGGCGGTAGCACAATTTGTGGGGGTCAATTTGCCAAACTCAATGCGCTTTTTTGAAAAGATCCTGCCGTAGAAAAGCCTGCTGCAGAAAGGAGTCCGGTATGCTGGAAAAAGGAAAGATTTCACCGCGGCAAAGCGGCGAACTGCTCTTTATTACTGTTTTTGCCACTTCCATTCTAATTGTCCCCGCCGTTACCACATCCATTGCCGCCCAGGACGCCTGGCTTGCCATTCTGTTAAGTACCCTGCCCGGCTTTTTCCTGCTGGGCGTCCTTTCCTGGCTGGGCGGCAAACACCCGGGCCAGACACTATTCCAGTATGCAGAAACAATTCTGGGCAAATGGCCCGGTAAACTTTTTGGTTTGCTGTATGTCTGGATCATGCTGCAGACGGCGGCCACCACCACCCGGCAGTTCAGTGATTATCTCAGTACTGCCTTCATGCCGCTGACGCCGCTTTCCGTTTTTACCCTGAGCCTGATCTTTCTCTCGGTTGTTGCCGTTATTTCCGGGCTGGAAGTAATTGCCCGCATGAATGAATTTATTATCCTGCTGGTGGTGGCATTTTTAATGCTGGTAATGGTACTGGCCCTGCCCAACTGGGAGCCGGCCAACCTGCTGCCCGTTCTTGCTCACGGCCTTGTGCCTGTCCTGCGGGCAAGCGCCACCCCGGCCGTATTTATGGGAGAAGTGCTGGTGGCGGCTGTTTTGCTCCCCTATACCACCCGGCCCCAGCGCACTTTTGCCGCCGGAGCGGCAGCGCTCTTATCTGCCGCTTTTCTGCTGGCTGCCGGGGTGGTGGCGGCCATTGCCATTTTCGGGCCGGCGCTGGTGTCCGTCTTCCGCTTCCCCCTGCATATGTTTGTCCGGACCATCAATATCGGCGATATTCTCACCCGGTTTGAGGTGATCGTCATGGTCACCTGGGTGGCCGGTGTTTTTATCAAACTGTCCGTTTTTCTCTACTGTGCCTCCCTGGGGCTGGCTCAGGTGCTGGGACTCCGGCAATACCGTCCCGTAGTCTTTCCCCTGGGAATTTTGGTTGCTGTTTTTTGCTTCCTTTTTTTTGAAAACATTGTGGAAATAACAGAGGGGATTAAATCGGTTGCCCCCAAAGTTTATGCCATTTATTATCTTGTCCTGCCGCTGCTGCTCGTCATCATTACGGTGGTGCGGGAAAAAATCTTCGGGCACAAGTTTCAGGCCAAGCGTCAGTAGAGGGTAACATATTCCCTGAGTGTCTCCACCGTACTGGGGCCGATCCCACTCACATTTACCAGTTCTTCCAAGGTCTGAAAAGGTCCGTTTTTTTCCCGGTAAGCCACAATAGCCGCCGCTTTGGCAGGCCCGATGCCGGGCAGGCGATCCAGTTCCTCCGCTGTGGCTGTATTAATGTTAATTTTTCCTCCCGTTTCTGGGGCGGGCAGCTCCTGCCCCAGGAAAGGAACACTGATGCGGCGCCCGTCGTATAACGGTTCCGCCAGGTTCAGGGCATGTTCATCCCCGTCGGGCAGAACGCCTCCCGCCGCCTCCAGGGCATGAATTACACGTGCCCCTGCCGGTAGTGTATAGACACCCGGGCGGCGCACCGCCCCCGCCACGTGGACAAAAATCTCCGCTTCCCGCTTTTTTTCCTGCAGATTGTTATCTCCGGGCGGCACAATAACCGGCCCCTCTGTTTTGGTGGCAAAAACGGCAAAACGGAGCAGGAAGCCCGCCACAAGGAGCACAGCCAGGAGCAGTGCCCCTGCCAGTTCGCGCCTGTTCATGGCAAACATAAAAAAACAAGCCTCCCGCGCATGCCGCCCCGGTTCCTGCCGGGACAGTTTTTTTGTGGATGTTCGCTGCAGATCCACAAATTTCCTGCCGGAAGACTTGTTAATTTTGACAATATTTCCCGGGAAAAGTCAGCGCACGACCAGGTTAACCAGCTTTTCCGGCACGGCGATCACTTTTACTATTTCTTTCCCGGCTGCATGTTGCAAAATACGTTCGTCTGCCAGTACCATTTTCTGCATGGCTTCTGCATCCAGGCCGGACGGCACCATCAGGCGCCCCCGCAGTTTCCCGTTAACCTGTACCACAATTTCCACCTCATCGACTTGCAGGGCGTCCGGATCATACTGGGGCCAGGGCTGCAGGTGCACACTTCCCGTCCTTCCCAGCCGCTCCCACATTTCCTCGCCCAGATGAGGGGCAAAAGGTGCAAGCATTAAAACCAAGAGCTCCAGCACTTCGTCCATGACAGAAGTATTAATGTTGTCACCCTTTGTATTCTGATAGCTGTAAGCGGCATTCACCGCCTCCATAATGGCGGAAATGGCGGTATTGAAATTAAACCGCTCTTCAATATCTTCCGTAACTTTTTTCAGGGCCGCATGGAAAGCACGCCGCAGTGCCCGGTCGTCTTCATCCGGCTCTTGTGCGGTTTTTTTGGCCTGCACAGCATCGGCATAGCGGTCCACCAGGCGCCAGACACGTTTGAGGAAGCGGAAGCAGCCTTCCACCCCGCGGTCGCTCCAGTCAAGGTCTTTTTCCGGCGGGGCGGCAAAAAGGATAAAGAGGCGGCCGGTATCGGCACCATACTTGGCGATAATTTCATCCGGGCTGACCACATTACCCTTGGATTTGGACATTTTCGCCCCGTCTTTATTGACCATTCCCTGGGCCAAGAGGCGGGTAAAAGGTTCAACGGCGGCGGTTAGGCCTGCATCATGCAACACTTTGGTGATAAAGCGCGAATACAAAAGGTGGAGAATGGCATGTTCAATGCCGCCGATATACTGGTCAACGGGCATCCAGGCATCGGCTTTTTCCCGGTCAAAGGGCGCCTCGGTGTTGTGCGGATCAGTATAACGGAGATAATACCAGGAAGAATCAATAAAAGTATCCATGGTGTCCGTTTCCCGGCGGGCTTTGCCGCCGCACCGCGGGCAGGACGTGTTAACAAACTCGGCACAATCCGCCAGGGGCGACTGCCCGCCCGCCTTAAACACAACGTCATCCGGTAAAATTACCGGCAGCTGCTCTGCCGGCACAGGCACCACACCGCAGCTGTCGCAGTAAATAATGGGAATGGGTGTCCCCCAGTAACGCTGACGTGAAATAAGCCAGTCGCGCAGGCGGTAAGTAACTTTGGGGCTGCCCTGATTCCGCCCCGCCAGGTATGCTACAATGGCCTCTTTTGCCTCCGTATTGGGCATGCCGTTAAAACGGCCGGAGTTAATCAACACTCCGTCACCGGTATACGCTTCCGCCAGTTCAACCGTACCCTCCGGCATAGAAGGCGGTTGAATGACCACCCGCACAGGCAGGTTATACTTTTGGGCGAAAGCAAAATCACGCTCGTCATGGGCGGGCACGCCCATGACGGCACCGGTGCCGTATCCCATCAGGACATAATTGCCCACCAGAATGGGAACGGCTTCGCCGTTTACCGGGTTTATGCAGTATGCACCGGTAAAAACTCCTTCCTTTTCCGTTTCAGTGGAAGTGCGGGCAATTTCCGTCTGCTTCCGTGTCCGCTCGACAAAAGCACGCACTTCCGCTTCCCTTGGCGTCCCCGCCGTCAGTTTTTCCACCAGCGGGTGTTCGGCCGCCAGCACCATGTAAGTCACGCCGAATAAAGTATCGGGACGGGTGGTAAAAACGGGGATTTCCTCGCCGGAACCTTGTACGGTGAAAATAATCTCTGCGCCTACGCTCTTGCCGATCCAGTTCTCCTGCATGATACGGACACGTTCCGGCCAGCCGTCCAAAAGTTTTAGATCGTCAAGCAGCCTTTCCGCATAGTCTGTAATACGGAAAAACCATTGTTCCAGGTCTTTAACGGTAACTTCTTCCCCGCAGCGCCAGCAGGCACCGTCCTCCACCTGTTCATTGGCAAGCACTGTGGCACAGCGCGGGCACCAGTTGACGGCCGCTTTCTTCTTGTAAGCCAGGCCCCGGTGATATAGCAAAAGGAACAGCCACTGTGTCCATTTATAGTAAGCCGGGTCACAGGTGGTTACCTCACGGTCCCAATCATAACTGATCCCCAGCATTTTCTGTTGTTTTTTCATTGTTTCAATATTTTTGCATGTCCATGTCGCCGGGTGCACCTGGCGCTCAATGGCGGCATTTTCGGCAGGCAGACCGAAGGCATCCCAGCCCATGGGGTGCAGCACGCTGTAACCGCGCATGCGTAAAAATCTGGCCAGGACATCGCCAATGGAATAGACGCGCATGTGTCCCATATGTAAACGCCCGGAAGGGTAGGGAAACATCTCCAGGACGTAATATTTCTTCTTGCCGCTGTCATCGGTTTTATAATAGCCCTGCTCCTCCCAGATGCGTTGCCATTTTGGTTCAATTACACTTGGACGGTACTCAGCCACCGCACTTTGCCTCCCATATCTCAATCTGAAAAAAGCCTGTCCACAGGCTTTCTCCCTATTATATACGTTTTCCAGCCTGTAATGCAAGATACACGATGATACCGGTAACAAGTCGTTTGTCCAAGCAGCCGTGTTGACCATGGATATCCCGCGGCATATAATTTATTTACGGGAAAAAACAGCCTGCTTGTGCGGCAGGTTTCCTGTGCCGGGAGGTGACTGCAGTGGCAAAAAAGTATTAGTGCGCCGTTTCGGCCTGCTGTTAATCATTGCCGGCATAGCCCTGCTTGCCATCCCGCTTTGGCAGTGGGCGCAAAGTTATAATTTTCAGCGCCGGGCGCTGGCCGAACTGGACAACCCGGTCATGGAGCCCGTCGAAACCGGGGAAAATGAGGAGCCGCTGCTGCAGAATCCGGTGCCGGAAAATCCTGTACAGGAAAGCCTGCCTCCCTATCTCGGCCTGCTGGAAATTTACAAGCTGAAAGTAAGGGTGGCCGTCGTGCACGGAGTCAGCAAGGAGGACCTGAAAAAAGGGCCCGGTTTCTACCCGCAGAGCAGCCACCCTGAGCTGGGCAATGTCTCCATCGCTTCCCACCGGGCAAGTCACGGTTCATATTTTCTGCACCTGGACAAGCTGGTGCCCGGTGATGAAATCCGGCTGACGCTGGGCAACACTACTTACAGGTATGAAGTCTATGACAATTTTATCACCGACAGCCGGGACTGGAGTGTCATTGCCTCCACCGGCAAACCGGAAATAACATTGACCACTTGCATTATCACCGACCTGTCCGTACGGCTGATT
This sequence comes from Bacillota bacterium, assembly GCA_012522075.1. Lineage (GTDB taxonomy): Bacteria > Bacillota > Dethiobacteria > Dethiobacterales > Dethiobacteraceae > DUUE01. Next base: position 1,619 of record JAAYLG010000103.1, on the reverse strand, counting down.
GTCAAAGGAGAACTGGTGGAAATTATCAGGAACAAGCCGCCGCAGGAACTGGAGACAACTTAAACAGGAAGAAAATGGGCAGGAGCCGGACGTTTTGTCCGGCTCCTTTTTTGGGGATCTATCACTAGGGGGTGATAGGGGTTTCCCTTATTCCAGTGCATCCGTCCATGTGACGGTCAGTTTCCCGCCTGCGTAGCTGCCTTTCAGGGACAGGTTGGTATAATTCTGGATAATGTACCTGTTATGCGGCAGTGAACCAAAATACAGCTTATTTGCCGTACTGCGCGTCGGATCGGCGGGAACCCACCCCCGGCCTGCCAGGTAATACTCCACCCAGGCATGCCTGTAGCCTTGCAGGGGAAAAGCCCCTCCCGCCGGCCATTTATTGCCGTTGTCAGTATAACCGTAGACTACCCTGGCAGGAATTCCTGCCGCCCGGGCCAAAGCAACGCTTAATTTGGCGTAATCCTCGCACACACCTGTCCTGCTTTGCAGTGCGGCCAGGGCACCGCTGTTGCGGGTGGCCGCATTGGCATTATATTTAATGTGGGTGGCAGTCCATTTTGTAATGGCATGTGCCTTCTCCCAATCAGTTGATATTCCTGCGGTAATTTTGCCGGCAAGGTCAACAATTTCTCCGTGGGTGCTTTCAATGCCCGCAGCAGCACCCAGAAAAGCGGTGACAGTATTGTTTTCCCGTGGCACATAATCGGCATAAAAGGTAATGTCGCTGGTTTTAACTTTTGTCCGTATTGTCAGTGCCAGCTCCTCTCCCGCTTCCAGGGCTTCCAGCCGGAAAATGCCGGTCCTGGTACCGTCAACAGTGACAATTTCCGCGGGCTCGGTGGAGAAGGTTTCGCCCTCCAGGCTAAAATATGGCGAATCGTCTGTCACCAGCGGGATTTGAACCCGGATGTTTCTGGCTGTAGTATTCCCTTCATTTCTAAACAGCACGGTAGAAGTAAAGTTAAACTCCCTCGCAGCGCCTAAAGTGTAAGGGTGCCGCGGCGTGTCAGCCGTTTCCGGCTGCGGTGCCGCCACACTTGCGGCAGGCTGAACCTCCGGTTCTTGCGGTACTGTTGCCGCCACGGCTTGCTGTTTTTTATCGGCGGCGGCTTGCTCCGTTTTGTCCTGAGGCGGCTGCAGCTTGCTTTCCCGGCTGCCTGCGTGGCCTGCCGTCTGCTTTGCGGCTTGAGGCTTGTCCACCTGTACCGGAACATTTGCTTGCTCCGCAGTGCCGTTTGCGGCTGCTCTTGCAACTTCCGCGGCCGTTTCCTTGCCTCCGGCCTCCGCCGCCGCCCACGCCGTCCAGCAAGCGTTGGCTGCCTGGTGTTTACTCACCCTTTCCGTATGCGTGACTGCCGCTTCCGCCAGCGCCGGACCGCTTCCCCGCCCCAAAGCGGGCAGATACCGCTTGGCCACTGCACTGCTGCCTATAAGCAGTACCGCCAGGACAGTGACTACAATCCTGTTAAAACTTTTTCCCACTTTCTAAGCCCCCCGTAATCCGGAGGGGCCCTACTACAGCCGAATGCCGGAAAAGAAAAACTTCAGCCGAAGCTGAAGTTTTTTAATAAGATAAAAACTCCTGCTCTTCGGCAACCTGGCGATCATAGGCT
>JAAYLG010000102.1 GCA_012522075.1 Bacillota bacterium | reverse complement strand
GGGAGCCCAAGCCGTGCTCGTGACATATTATGTAATTCAAGGTAGCTCGTGGATAAATATTGGGTTGACACCCATAACAGAAAATTGCTATAATTGCTCCAGGCAAAAGCAAATTCCTATCTTTTAAATCTCTATAAGCGACCACTTCAAATAGATCCAAAGGTAAATCATATTGTTCTTCTGAAGGCATAACTTGATTATTATCTAACGGTAGTTTAATCGGTTTGCTTGATTCCCATGGTGCATATAAAGAAAGGGCAAAAAAAACTATCCCCGCATATTTCTTCCGTAGACATCTAAATTCTTCATGAGCGCTTTGGGATAATAGATCCGCTTTTCTAAATACTCGTGTATTTATTGGTTCTGTGTAATCTATTAAAGGTTCATTTACATAACTTAATTCTTTAAGAAAATAATTTTCATACCAACGCTCTTCAAATAGTTCCTGGAATTGTATCCAATTTAAAAGTTTAATATTTGTATTCCTTATGGACTTAAAGGCACCTGCTTGATAACCTTTTAATGAAATAATAATACCTAAATTAGCACCAAAGTCAGTTACAACAGAACGAAAACTGCGAATTATTTCCGAAGGTATTGCTCTTTTCCAATGCTTGCATTCACATAGATAAACTATCTCAGGCTTATGTGAAATATCAACTGCATATACATCCACTTCAACTTTTTCTCTTACAGTCTCAATTATCTTTGGTGATTCTGATTTAAAACCACTCTCTATAAATATTTTTGAGACTTCATTTTGTAAATCCATCCATGTATTAGGAATCTTTGAGTCTATCATTTTTTTCACCTACCAAAACTTTAACAAAAGGTGATGGTTTATAGATAGAATAGCTGGCTGGCGTTTTCAGTTAAACTAGCAAAGATTAAGTTTATCCGATTTTTACATAAAAGTTTACATATTTGCGCATGTTCTAAGAAGCCAGTAAATATCTCAATAAAAAATAACTACAAGATGGCTTCGTAGAACAGGCCCTCTTTCGCAGGATTAAGCTTCCAAAGTGCTAACAATAGATTAGCCTTACCTAATTCGTTGGTACCAAGAGTGCCGTAACATTATCCACTTCTATTTCAACCACTATCTTCCACCGAACGAAAATTGGTCACCCTAAATTTGTAAAACGATAATAAATAGGCATTAAAGCCAATATAACCTACTTGACTTCGTCTAACTTTGTCTTAACATCACCTTTTATATTTTCCACCGCAATAATAATTTCGCTCCTAAAGTCCTTCACCCGCTGCTCAATGCGATCCAGGTAGTCTTCGCCCAGGGAGCGTCGGAGAGTTTCCAGCTCCGCGCGAAAGCGCGCCAATCCTTTAGGAGAAACCTTTCCATTCATCTCCACTATCGTCAGTCGGCGCAGGGTATACTTCGGCAAAGTCTGATATTCCTTTATATCCCGCAGCAGTGTCTGGATAAAGGGCAGATAATCTGCCAGATCGGCAGCATGCTTTACCTGCGCACTGCGCAGATTGCTCTCTGCCTTGACAAGCAGCGATTGCTCACTGAGGGGCATGACTGTCTGCTCGCGGTAGGCCTTAATTGATTCGTAAGCAGGCCAGAACCGGGGACTTAGCGGTTCACGAGCTGTTTCAGGCTGGCAGTGAATATGCGGCAGGGTTTCTTCAAATATCAAAGGACGCACCTCGGGCTTTTCGCTAGCTGTATCAGACACGCTGTGAATGAACAGTTGCAGCCCTTTACGGCGAAACACCAGCAGTTCATTTTGTTCCGCCTTTTTTGCTGTTTTCAAGCGTGCGGGTAAATCCGCCAGCTCTCTAACCAGACCCGGGTATTGCTCCCGAATGGCAAAGAATTCTCTCCGGATAGCGGTTAGTAGGCTTTCCTCCTCCTCTTCTTCAGGATTGCGGTTGATGCGCTTGAAAAGCTCAGCCGGGGTAGGAGTTTCATCGGGAGCGAATATTTTCGCATCTTCGCCCAGGGTATTATGGATCAAGAACATCTTTTGCGACGCGATCTCACGGCTTTTAACCACTTCGGCGCCCTGCTCCGTAGGGAAGAAGTTGTAAATGTATAATTCCTGGAAGACCTTGCGCCCGATGCGGTTGATGCGTCCCAGACGCTGAATTACGCGCGTGGGGTTCCAGGGTATGTCGTAGTTGATCACGGCGCCAGCCCGGTTTAGGTTAACCCCTTCAGAGAGTTTATCGGTCGCCACGAGGATGTCGAAATCATCGCGCTGTTTTTCCGACGGGTGACCGGCATCGAAGTTGGCAAGCAGATCATCAAAGAAACGTTTGCTGAGCAAACCTTCAGCCACCAGCACGCGACCGGGAAAATTAGCCTGTAGAACGGGGGCAATGTGCCGCACTGTATCCAGGTATTCGCTGAACACAATTACCTTGCGGCGCGGTACACCAGCTTTAGCTGGACCCTCCAATATTTCTTGAATGGCTTCCACGCAACGCTTGCTTTTCGGGTCTTTTTCTACCAGTTCTAGCGATTTTACCCGGGCGGCAATTTGCCGGAGCAGCACCAGATCTGAGCGAATATCATTGAGAAATTGCTCCGGTTCAGTGAATGTTTTGATGACGTAAATGTGGTCGTGACGCGGGTCCAGCTTTTCCTCATCGGCTAGGCGTTCAGCAAATTGCTGCAGCGCTGCCTCGATGGTCTCATCATCCTCTTGCCAAATTTTTTCGATTAAACTCCGATCAAGGATGTACTTGCCGGTCCTTTTGATGAACTCCAAAACAACCGAGTGGGTGCGAATAAAATTATCCACGCTTTTAGCAAAGGCGCCGAAGGAGCTCTCGAAACGTTTGACCAGCAACCGGCGCATGAAATCATACAGGTTGCGCTGCTGTTGGTAGGTGAAGTTGCCCTCTTCATCCAGTTGATCTACTTCACAGCGGTGTTCGTATGCGAAGGGCTGATAAATTGCGCCTCGAAATTGCCCATTTTCGCCGAAATATTCGTTGATCACCTTATCGTAGAAAGCCGATTGTTGGGGGGTCAATCCATAATAAAGTTCAATAGGGTCGGCTACTTCGGAGAGTTCGGTTATTTCCTGGGCATACACCGGGTCGCGTTTTAGGTCTAGCCGGTTGCGGCGAATGACAACGGGTTCCAGAACAGCGCGGATTTCATCTGCCAGGCGCCTGACTCGCCGCTGTGTGCGAACCACATCGATTGGCGGCGGGAGTTCAAAAATATCGGTGTAGTATTTTTCAGCCCGGGTCTGTTTTTGACCGCCGGCGCTGTGGTAGCGGAGGATGTAAGAGAGCCTACGGAATTCACTGTTGTAGTGGGCAAAGCGGGCAGCTAACTTTTCATCCAACGTCAAAGTTGATTTACCCGGCGGGATGAAAAGTTTGAGAAGGGCAAAGATGTCTGCCGGTGCGTTATTGAACGGGGTCGCAGTTAACAGGATTACACTCCGATTGGCGCAGATCTGGCTCAGGCGTTCATAAGATTCCGTGTCTTCGTTGCGGAAGCGATGGGCCTCATCTACCACGATGGTGGTAACGTCATCGCCGTATTGTGCGAGATATTCCTGCACCTTATCCAGTTCACCCACGGAACGAATGTCCCAGTCATTAAGCCCAAAATCGCTCAAGTACTTATACCAGCCGGTGGATTTGGTTTGCGGATCACCGATCAGGGCTGGGGGGCAGATGATCAGTCCGCGTCCGTTACGCTCCCGCGCGAGCCAACTGGCGATGATCGACTTTCCCAGCCCAACCACATCGGCCAAGATCACGCCGCCGTATTCTTCCAATACGGTCAGTGCCTGCTGTACGGCCTCTTCCTGGTAGCGGTAGACCCTGTAGCCACGGTCTACCATCAACTGCTTGACCTGAGGGCGCAGCGCCCTTTGCTCCATCAAATCCAGATAGGTTTTCAGTATTAGAGCATAGGCCTCGAAAGGCGCAATCAACGCTGCCTGGGTCTGGCGGCGGATGGTGCGAATGATCTGATTTTTACGCTCCTCCAGTTCGCTGAGCGGGATGGCCGTAGCCCACAACTCGTCGAAGTATGCTTCCGCATCTTCCCAGCCGTAGTCGCCAAACTCCACGTTGAACTCCTGCTGCCCAGACAGGCCTGCCCGGGTCAGATTGCTGGAACCGGTTATAAACCGCCCGGGCGCGTTAATGAGCGCCTGCCCCGCCTCATCCAGCCGGAAGAGATAGAGCTTGGCATGGTTTGGGTCTAAGGTCTTGCGGAGCTGCAGCCGGCCGGTTCCCAAAAGGTGTAAAAAATATGAGACTTGTTCGTAGAATTCCTGCGTATCCAGGGCTTCGTCCTGCAAAGCAGTGCGGAGGGAGGCAAAGAAACGACCCACAAGCTCCTGCTGGGTGCTGGTGCACGCCTTGGGATCAACAACCTCCAGCACCCGTCCCAGGTAGAGATCGGTATCCAGCCCCACCAGGATTTTAAGCTCCAGGTCTTCGCGCGCTTTCAGCGCTTCATAGATTTCCTGCCAGCCGGAAAAATAGAAGAAGCCCACAAGGAATTTAAGTTCCCGGCTGTAACGGATGAGCGTTTGGATACGGCCCTTCAAGCTGCGCTGCGGGGCATTAGTAATGAAATTTCTAGCCATTTCGCCCCACGCTCCTCGCTTTGCTAATGCGCTCCCAGACTAGCTGGCAAACGGCGCGATAGACCTCTTTGCGCTCCTCTTCGGTCAGTTCCAGGGCATCAAAGACAATATCGTCCAGCGCTTTGCGGTCGGTCAGCGGGTTCGGTTCCTGATCAGCGATGGGGATTTCGGATTCGGGGTCGATGCCGCATTCGGTAAAGATAGTAACACTCGGGGCATTGAGAATAAGCTTTTCCAAACTATGAATTGTAATTTCTGGCATATAAATAGGATCTAAAGATATCATTTTTTCTAAGTCTACGCCATCAGTCTTTATTGGCCCGCTGCCACCTCCATAAGATCGACCATACAATTCTTTAGTCAACATCGAAAAAGTCGAAATCATTATTAATGCACCTTTATATTCATGGTTATTAAAAAAGTCAATCCCAAAAAAATTATGATCAAGCTCTACACGATAAGGATTAATGTTTACGTTATGTCTTTCTGAATGAATCATAGCCCATGCAACAAATTTCGTATGAGAAGTACCAACATTCCACCATTGTCTGCGCGAGCGCAAAGTGGAACGAGTATGGTAACCTTGCTTTTCCCCCCACTGGATATATTCTAACGCCCGGGTATACTTTAATTCAACTTTGCTCTTAGGGCACATGAAGAGCCTGAATCTCAAGTCTTCCGGGTTGATCACGATGCTATGGCTTTCACGAGGGCTTTTTATTACCGGTTTGAGAAACTCCTCCTCTATTTCCCCCTCCCAGCCAGCGCCGTTGCGTACGCGCAGCAGGCCTGGCTGCGAACCCGGATCCAGCGGCTCCAGGTAGAAAAAGTCGTTGGCGCCGGTGGTAAAGCCACGCCGCACTTCAGCTATTTCGCCAAGCGGCACCAACTTGCCCTTGCCCTTCTCCAGGATGGTAAAGAAGATATCCGGTGCGCGCAGGTATTTGCCGCCCCACTTGCCACCTAAATACCTGCCAGTTTTGTCAATCCTATTCTCCACCGCTCCTTGATTGTTTTCCCGGGATGTGCCTTGCGCAAACTCTGAGCCTTCCCGCAGCAGCTCTCCTGCTGCAACCAGGCATACCCGGAAACGGCCATCCCGGAGAGTAGCCGCAGCCTGCTCAATTTCCAGCAGGTTTTCAGAGAGCACCACCTCTTCAAACGGCTGCTTAAAGGCCACGAATCGCATGATGTGGCTGTCTTCCACCATCCCCGGTGCACCAGCCACGGTAATTACCGTATTTATATCAGCGCGGGAAAAAGAGCGGCGCGCATGGTTGTCGATGACAAAGTAAAGCGGCGCCCTGTGTAAAAAGAATTCCTGCAGCCATGCGCCATATCCCACATCGAGCCATGAGTTGGAACAGATAAAGACATGGATGCCTTCCCGGTTTAACAGGCGCAGCGAGCGGATATAAAAATAAGTATAGAGATCGGAGCGGCCGCTGGGCTTGCGAGACCCGTATTCAAAATAATCAGGGAAATCAAGCCCCACCATTTCCACCAGGGCGTTCTTATACTCACCGGGGTCCAGCACGCCGTTGGGATCGCTGATCTCCTCCTGCCGCACATATGGTGGATTGCCGATGATTATATCGAAACCACCCCGGTCAAAGAATATCTCGGCAAATTCGATACTCCAGATGAAAGGCCGTTCATCTTTTAAAATCCGCTTTTGCGCCTGCAGTTCCGCGATTTCGCTTTCCAGTGCAGCGCGCTGCGCTTCCACCGCCGCGGAAAAATCCAGTTCAGCCTGCTCCGGACCGGCCTGGAATAAGACAGCTTGCTTGGGCCTAGAGGCGGTTAAACTGCGAATTTGCTGCTGGCGTTCTGTAATTTCAGAATCCAGAATCGCCCGGAAAACTGCCAGCTCCTCCTGCTCGATAGGGTGGTAATCATTGCTTTTGTTATAGAAAAAGTCAACCTTTTTCTGCTTAAGTAGAGTAATCTTGCGTTTTATTTCAGACGGCAGGTTGATGTGACCCTGCACGGGAAAGGTTTTCCCACCGATGCGCTGCACCAGGGAATCGCCGGTTCTTATTTTGAAGGTCAAATTTGGCAGCAGCGGTTTTAGCTCAGTCCGGTACTCGTCCGGCATATCTACAAAAAGGGTCAGCCATAGGCGCAAATGATTGATCCAGACGGCCCAGCGCTTAACTTCAACGCCGTAAAGAGAGTGGGCAATGATTGCTTTTTTCCGCTCGAATGAATCAGGGGCGTTGGTCGTCAATTCCTCGGGCGTATTGCTGTGGTTGTATAAATTCTCAAGCACCTGTTCCAGGACTTGCAGCATGCCTACTTCAAAAGCTCCCGAGCCGGCCGCCGGATCACAAACTGCAACCTTTTCCAGATGCTCGATCAACAGCCGTATTTCGTCGGGCGTGAAATCGACCTGTTTATGGTGCTCTTCATCGGCTTCACCGATGCCGGCTTCCCGGAAAAACAAGCGGTATAGGGCTTCTCTAGATATTTGGGTTTTCCGCTCGAGCCATTTAACCAGAGCCAGGCGGCACATCAAGTCTACCTCAACCCGCGGCGTGTAGACCGCCCCTTGGTCCATGTTTGTGATCCGTTCAAAGATGATGCCTAGAAATTCGGGATTAAGCTCCAGCTCCTCGTCGTAGAGCTCGTTTTCTTCCACGGTGAAGTTATATTGAAAAATAAAATCAAAGAAATCGACGATCAGATCATCAGGAATCCAGCACCCCTGATCGTCTATGCCCTGCTTGCGCTTGAACAGCTCGCCGTTCAGGTAGGGTGCCATCTGAAGGGCGGTTTGGGTTTCTTTGCTGAACGGGGCGTGCCCATATGCAACCATGCGCCCGGGCGGCGAACTGAGCGCTTCAAAGAAAAGAGGCTTCAGCCATTCCTGATAAAAAGCATCCTTGGCGCCTGACTGGCGGTACTCCCCTAAAAAGTGTTGCAAGAATTTGGGGCTATTGCCCAGCCAGTCCTTCTTTTGCACAAAACCCAGAAAAATGATGCGGATGATAAAAAGCAAGGCGAAATCTTGCTTGAGTTCTCGATCATCTATGCCCTGCACGGCGTCAGTAAGGGCATCGAACTTCGGTTTGAACTCCTTGTAAAATTCGTCTGATACGGCTTCCAGCGAGAAGGTCTCCAGGATTCCGTCAAGCGTTGAAAAATCGGCACGCTCCATCTGCTGCAAAAAGGTCTTGTTGGGGAGCTCCGGATCAACAAAAAAAGTATAGCGCCTGAAAGTGCTGAACTGCCGCTGCATGCCGTGGTAGGTGATCGCAACCAGTGAGAGCCGGAAGCGCCCGGTGTGATCATAAAAGGCGAAGATGCCGCCATCGTGATTGCCACACTTAAGAATGCGTTTAGCCAGGTCGAACTGCTTGCGTTTGCTTGAACGGGCGGTCAGTTCGCCGCTAACGCCAATGGTGGCTGCGATGACAGTTTGCGCATCCGGGAGTTCAATGGCACCGAGCTGCTCAGCCCGATCAAATTCTTCGCCATCTCTGAGGAGATGGTCAAGGGAAGCCTGCCCCGGTCTAAAATTTGGGGCTACGCGCCGCAAAAGGCTGGCCAGATACTCTCCTGTAAAAGACTTGCATAAGTTTTTCCATGCCTCTGACAACTCTATCATCTCTTTCAGATATTAATGGTTCAGTTATAGGACAATTCCATGAAAGTCCAATACATCAGTCCACTCAATGATACCGAGTATTCAGATTAAATGTATTAATAATAAGTTTAAGGCTATAAGCCCTTGTGGCCATAATAAATAGTCGAAACCTCTTTAGCACATTTAATAGTCTAAGTAATAATCTAAGTGCCTTCGAATTCTTTTGTTGGTCCAATTCGATGCTAATGATAAAACATATTCATTTACAATGTAACGAACGATATCCTCCTCGTAATAAGGGATGGATTCATTTTCATTACCTTCCCCCTCTTCACAATCTTCTAAATCATTTTCCCAATCCCAACCTTCATCTGTTTGAAGCCATATGGCTTGCAGCATTGGAGTGCTTAGTTCCTGTAGTGTCTTTCTTGTAATATCTTCCATCAATTCTTCATAATAAGGCCAATAAATTGAGTAATCGTATTGAACTTGAACACATATCTCATCCCAAATATTTTTAAGCGGTGTATCATCTCCTGATTGCATACCTTCAGTCATTTGTTGAAGGCATCTTATTACCTTTCGAGTTATTCGATTACAAAGTTCCTCAGAGATACTAGCAATTAACTTTTCTCGATAATGCATTATAACCACCTATCTAGCTTTTTTACTCGCCAATAATTTCATTCATTAAATCATGAAGTGCATCTACACTATCCTCTCAGAGTTTTCTAGGTTCTATGATTACTTCGTCCACGAATTGCCTTTATGTTGCCGCTCGCCGTCTACTGAATCCGAATCCAGTAACCACTACATTTCGAATTCACGCTATTTCCTCGAACATGGCCACATTGATGTAAAAAAGTTGGAACGATTATTAGAACATCTTCATCATAATTCTATATTTTCCTGCAAAAACATTCCAAAATAAGCGTAGCCTATCTAAAATTAGTAACAAGTAGGGCTTCCATAGTTTAGGTTGTCCCTGTCCATTATTACTTCCAACAGGTTATTTAAGAAATATTTTCCTTCAATTTAGAAGTGTGGATTTTTTTGAAAGCTTAGGTGTTAATCCGGGGTCCTATCAGTACTCCACTGGACTCAACTACAACTTGATCTTTATATATTACAACTAAACTCATTTATGCTGACCCCATTCCATGATAGATTGTCCGGTCGAGGAACTCCTCACAGGTTGCGTTGCTGATTGGCAACCCTTTCGGGACATTGGTTTACTTTTTAGTGTACAAAAGTCACTACCTAAAAAGCAATTCCTCTTTATGCCATAATCTATGGTTGGACAGGTAAAGAGCCGAAAAGGTAATAATGTTATTTTTATATTTTTTTAATATTATCTTTTATATTTGCAGGATTATTGTAGCAATTAATCGAATTTGGAGGCTAAATATGGTAATAAATCGTGACGAAGGAGGTTTGTAATTATCTGGATAATAGCTATCGTATTAATAGTAATCTTATTTATCTGGATCTTCAACTATTCCCAAAACACTACTGGATTATTTAAGTCTAACTTATTTGTTTTTTTTAGTGCACTTAGTAAAGGCATGGATACGTACAGTGCAGAAGACTTAATGTTATCTACTCGTTATCCTAATGAAAAAACATGGACAGAATCCAGAAATAAAAGGAGAGTTTATGATATAAATAACAAACTTATTCAGTACGATTGGTTTGAGAAACCAGGCAGATCAGCTAAAAAACTTGTTTTAGCAATTTTTTTTCACGAAAATGGTATTCCACCAAGTCATCAATTAAGGCAAAAATATATTTCTCAGATTGAGGAAACATATAAATCCATGGAAAAAGAATTCCTTCCCTGGGTTTTGTTAATGCCTAGAATAATAAATCTCATTAAAAGTTATCGTGATACATTTCCCATTACAATATCTAAAGCACTCAGCAATGAAGGCTTTCATGAGGATGCAATCTTATTTAATTTACGGTCAAACGAATACTATAACATTATGGAAGCATGGCAAATTGTATCCACATGTGATTTTGTTGAAGCATTAGGATACATTAAAACGAATAGAAAAAATTATTTTTTTAATTATTTTTTTGAGATATTAAGTGATAAAGTTATCAGCGATTCTGCTAAATGTTCACGCTTTATTAGTCGTTATAATGAAGCACTTGATAGTAATATTGAAGGGAAGTTAATCCAGTTAGTCAGTCGTGATTTAACCCGGGTGATTTGTTTAGATTTAAGAATTAGATCACTAGTAAATAAAGTATTGCCAATTGTAGAATCAACTATAAAAGCAGAATTAGGTTACAGATGTTCACAGATTGCCTATTTGTTTAACGATATCAAGACTGCGGAAGAAATTGAGTCTCTATCACAGGACGATCACACTACGCAGTCAGAGATTAATCAAACATAATGTTATTTTAAACTGTATTTTTATCTCTTGTTGGCCAAATGCGGCACAAATTAATGTGGGTATTGTTTGTATCGCACCTTTGTACCACAAATTGTAAAATCTTCCGTAAATTGGGGAGCCTTTTCTGGGCAAACTTATGCTTCCTATTTTGGCAAACTTATGGGTTAAGTAACATCAAGCCTCGCCGCTATCTTTCAAGTTCTCAAAATCAGTAAAAGATAACAGCTAATCCCCCTAACATACCTTTTCCAGTGCAACCCCACGTCCTTCAAGATAAGTCTTAAGCGCGTCTTCTGTCGGGAAATGCTTCTCCGCCAGGGCCAGGTGCTCTTCGATGAGCTTACGGCTGTGGCCCATGACCCTAATAATCGCCGACATCGGCATCCGGTAGTAGCGTAAGATCAGCAGCTTGTCGAAGGCCTTCAGATACGCGTCCACCGCCACGGGTGTGTGGTAGATACGCTCGGCGATCTCCTTGGTGGTCATCCCGTCTAAGGCCATCTCCACCACAATCTTTTTGTGGGTGAGCGTTCGACCCATATCCAGAATGGTTCCTGCTGTCGGCAGGATTACACCGTAGCGCTCCTGGTATGCTTCCAGGCATAGCCGGATGGTGGCGGAGCCGGCAAAGGTCAGCCATTCCAAATCGCTGCTGGTCAGCACCCCGTCCTGCCGCCAGGCTTCGGTGGTCATCCGCTCAATTTGTCTGACCTTCAGCGCTTTGAACTCGCCGTGGTGCTTTAAAGCGAGCGTTTGCTCATCCGGGGTAAGTAAGGTTAAGACCACCGGCACAAAGTATAAACGCTACAATAAAAGTGATCCAAAATTAATTGAAACGCCAGGAAAAAAGTGATCCACTTCTAATAAAACAACCTGTATAGTCAGAAGAGACGAAAAAGGCTATACGGGGAGGAGAAAGGGTGGCAATAGAAGTGGACATTTATGAACAGATCCGGCACCTGCACGAGCATGAAGGGCATTCACAAAGGGCGATTGCCAGAATGCTTGGCGTATCGCGCAACACAGTAAAAAAGTACTGCG
>JAAYLG010000101.1 GCA_012522075.1 Bacillota bacterium | reverse complement strand
CCTTTACTGTTCATTCCCCTCCCATTCCCTAGCCGAACTGGGAAAATTGCGCTTACCCTTTGTGGAGAGCCTCCTGGCGGAAATTAGAGAAACCGGCAAGCTTGTTGCCGGCCTGGGTCTCACTCCTTACACTGTTTACCTTGGAGGCGGCACTCCCACTTCCCTTGTTCCCAATGAACTTGATACGGTTATTTCCGCCCTGCGGGAGGCTTTCCCGGGCAAGTGGCGGGAATTTACAGTGGAAGCAGGCCGACCGGATACCATTACGGAAGCACACCTGGATAGTATGCAGCGTTTTGGCGTGGACAGGATCAGTATTAACCCGCAGTCCATGCACGACAAGACCCTGGCCATTATCGGCCGCCGGCACAGCAGTGAAGACATCAGGAAAGTTGTTGCCATGGTGCGACATGCCGGCATCCCAGTTTTAAATATGGATCTGATCCTGGGGCTGCCGGAAGAAAATACCGACATGGTGGCCGAATCTGTCCACCAAACCATGGCCTTGTTACCGGAAAATATTACCATACACGTCTTTTCCCGGAAAAGAGCTTCCCGCTACAATGCGGAAAAAGTCGCTTACAAACTGCCTGGAGCAGATGAGATTGTTGCCATGCAAAATATTGCTTTTGAGTTGTTGGCAACGCGCTATGAACCTTATTACCTTTACCGTCAGCGTGACATTTTGGGCGGACTGGAAAACATCGGCTTTGCCATGCCCGGTTATGAATGCATTTATAATGTCGTCATGATCGAAGAGCGCCACCATATTCTCGGCCTGGGCGGCGGCGCCAGCAGTAAAATTATTAATCCCGATTTAACACTGCAAAATATCGCCACCCCCAAGGACGTCCGCATGTACCTGGACCGCCTGCCGGAACTGTTGGCAAAGCGCAGTGCCGCCCTGCACACCGCGCTGTCTTAATAGACCGCCTGCTCCCGGTCGTTTATAATAAATCACCCCTTTATGCCTTGCTTCTCTTTGCTTTTGCCGCTATAGTTAAAGTACAGGGGTGATGCTGATGGCGCGTTGTATAATGGTCTGGTTGTATCAATGGGTCGACGGTGAAATCCGGTATTTGCTCCTGAAGCGCAATCCCCACCTTGGCGGCTACTGGCAGCCTGTAACCGGTTTTATTGAAGAACCGGAAACAAACAGGTTTGCCGCCCTCCGCGAAATGCAGGAAGAAACGGGAATTGAGTCTTATGAAAGGGTTTTTGACCCGCAGCATTATTTTTATTTTGATATGAACGGGGAAAAGTGTTACGTCTCCGTCCTGGCTGTAGAAGTCAAAAATCCCCCGCCCATTAGCCTTTCCTTTGAACATACAGACTTTGCGTGGCTTTCCTACAAAGAAGCCCGGGAAAAGCTTTACTGGGCAAATTATGTTGAAACTTTGGATATCCTGCACAAGCAGCTGCTCAAGCTTGTGAAAAATAATGTCAGCCTCGGCGGCTGACTCTTCTTTTTTACCGGCCAATTATCCCTGAACTGCAATAACCGGTCTACGCCCCGTTATACTTTCCATTCTTTCCCTATCCTCAAACATGAAAAAAGAGCCACAGGCCAAACATACAATTGATGCATAGAAACTGGTATTTGCGTTAAGAAATTTCCGTTTTAAAAGAGGTCAAAAGTATGTATACTTGTATTACCCTAAAAAGCCATTGTCTGGCGATAGCTGATGGCTTCCGCCAGGTGGTGCGGATAAATGTTTTTCTCCCCCTCCAGATCGGCAATGGTGCGCGCCACTTTTAAAATCCTGTCATAAGCACGGGCTGTGAGGCGTAACCTGTTGAATGCATGACGCATCAGGTCCCGCCCGGCTGCATCCGGTACACAATATTGCTGGATATGCTGCGGCAGCATTTCCGCATTGCAGCGGATGCCGTCTTTGGCAAAGCGCCTGCTTTGACGTTTGCGCGCCGCAGCCACGCGTTCGGCAATGGCTTGGGACGGTTCGCCCCGCCCCCTGCCGGCCACCTCATCGTAGCGCAGGCGTACCACATCCACAAAAAGGTCGATTCTATCCAACAGCGGCCCCGATATTTTATGGCGGTATGTATGAATCTGCCTTTCACTGCAGATGCATTCCGCCTCCGTATCAGTCAACATGCCGCACGGGCAGGGGTTCATTGACGCCAGTAACATAAACCGTGAAGGGTAGTTAATGGCTGCCTGCAGCCTGGTCACCGTTACCGTCCCTTCTTCCAGCGGCTGGCGCAGCACCTCCAGCGTTTCCCGGCGAAATTCCGGCATTTCATCCAGAAAAAGGACACCGTTATGGGCCAGGCTGACTTCCCCGGGACGCGGATTTTTGCCTCCGCCGCAGAGTGCGGCCGGTGTCAGTGTATGGTGAGGACTGCGAAAAGGCCTGACAGTAATCAGCCCGCTGTTTTCTGGTAAAAGCCCCGCTGCGCTGTAAATCTTTGTTGTTTCCATACTTTCCTCTTCCGTCATGGGCGGCAGGACGGAAGGTACGCAGCGGGCAAGCAAGGTCTTTCCAGAACCGGGCGACCCCGTCATTAGGACGTTATGTCCGCCGGCCGCAGCAACCTCCAAAGCTCTTTTGGCGCTCTCCTGCCCCTTGACAGTGATAAAATCGGCTGTCGTCCTCTCCACTTTATTCACAGTACGAGGCAGGGACGGCGGCTGCCGTCTGCCCGTCAGCACGGCAACGGCTTCCGATAGTGAAGTGACACCGATGACATGGACACCCTGCACAAGGGAAGCTTCCGCCGCATTCGCCAGGGGCAGTAGCAAATTACGGCAGCCGGCGTCACGGGCTGCCAGAACCATGGGCAAAACTCCCCTTACGGGCCGCAGAGTGCCGTCCAGAGCCAACTCACCCAGGTAGACCCGGTTTATCTCCTCCGCCGCCAGCTGGCCGCTTGCCTGCAAGATGCCAATAGCCAAAGCCAAATCAAGTTGCGGGCCTTCTTTTTTTACATCCGCGGGAGCCAGGTTGACCACAATGCGCTGCGGCGGGAAATGAAAAGAACTGTTTTTGATGGCGGCACGGACACGATCCCGTGCTTCCCGGACAGCCGTATCGGGCAGGCCCACAATATCAAAACTGGGCAGCTGGGAGGACAGAAAAACTTCCACATCAACCGGTTTCCCTTCTATCCCCACAATGGTACAACCGGTTACCCTGGCAAACATTACGTCCCTCCTTTTCCATTTATCACCATTATAAAACAAACATATGTTCGCGTCAAGCCAATATTTACTTTCTGCGTGTTGTCAAGAAGCTTAAGGGAGGAATTCCCGTGCGAAAAGCGCTGATCATTATTGTACTTTTACTCTTGACTGGACTGTGTGCATACCTGTATGTCAGTCAGGCAAAAGCTCAAATAGCCTCTACTATGGAAATGTTCATTGCCCAGGCAACAGCCGGAAATGAGGAAGCAGCCCGCTACCTGCAACTGCCGGCACAAGACAGGGAATCCCTGCTTGCCGCACTGCGCATTCCCGGCCTCTGGAAAATGGAGGGGGTAACGGCAATCAGGGTTGCTTCTCTGCGCTCGGCAACGGCACAACTTGCCCTTACTGCCGGTGGCACTCCGGTCACGATGCCTGTAAAACTGGTGCGTCGCGAGGGGCGCTGGCAGATTGCCGGCCTGCCTGAACTGGTTGCTTTGCCGGTTGCCATAGTCGAAAAACAAGAACCTGCCGGGACAGTTTTTTTCTCTCTTGCCGACGGCAGGCGGTTTACTCTGCAGGCAGACGCTCCGCTGGAACAATTTGCAGCAGGCTTTGTCGTGGGCGTCGGAGGCCGGCTGGTGCATTTTGCCCCGCTGGAAAAAGTCGCCGTCCGCAAAATGCTTGCCTTGTCCGGAGAACATCTGGAAGGTGAGGAGACAGGACAGCTGCGCCTTGCGGAAAACACTGTTTTTTTGCAGCAAAAAAATAACACACTGCAGCTTGTCTCGCAGGAAGCTGCCATTCCGGGGATGAAAGGGCTGACACTCTACAGGCAGGACGGCCTGATTCGTGCCGTTCTCCTGCCCGAAAGCTACAGGCCGGACACCATTCGTGTCCTGCTGAAAACCACCGGGTTTGAAAGCTTCCTGCACGCTGAAGTCCGCCTTACGATCACCGGACCTTTCCTGTTGGAAGATAAAGTGGCGGGCAAAAGCTTCAGCCTCTCGGGCGGCGAACGACTTGTTCTGCGGGCGGAAGACGGTCGGGTTGCCGTTACCCTGCCGTCCGGAGAAAAGTATGCTGCAGCTGGCCGTATGTTTTTGCTTCCCCAGGGCGGCGGCCGCGTACGCGTGGAGTCATTGCGCAGGGGCAGTCCTCCTTTTACCCCGGAATACCGCGGCCATATGGAAATAGCTTTTCACCAGGACGGGCTGCTGCTGGTAAACGAACTGCCCCTGGAGGAATACCTGTATTCCGTTGTCCCCAGTGAAATGCCCGTCTCCTTCGGCGCGGTGCCGCTGGCAGTCCAGGCCGTAACGGCTCGATCCTATGCGGTGGCCGCTATCTTGCGCAGCAGCCTGCGCCGTTTTTCCGCCCACGTGGATGACAGCGTTTCTTCCCAGGTATACAATAACGTACCGGAAAACAGTCCGGCCACTTCTGCCGTAGAACAAACTGTAGGGCTGGTCGTCACCTTCCGGGGCGGCCTTGCCGATACACGCTTCTTTTCCACTTCCGCCGGTGTTACCGCCAATGCCTCGGAAGTCTGGAGCGATCAGGGAGGCAATTTTCCGGGTACCCCGGTGAATTATCTTGTCTCCCAATCGCAACTCATGCGGGGCAGTCTGCCTGACGTTTCTACGGAAGACGGGGCCAGAGCATTTTTCACAAGGTCGGACTGGGTCAGTTACGATTCAGCCTCTCCCTGGTTTCGCTGGCAGGTCACAATGAGCAGGAAGCAGCTGGAAGCGGTGCTGAACCGTTACCTGCCGGAACGTGCCAAGGCACAGCCTAATTTGGTGTTGACAAAGAAGGAAGACGGTTTTGTTGCCAAGCAAGTGCCGGAAAATCCCCTTGGCGAGCTTTTGAATCTGCGCGTTATTCGTCGCGGCGCCGGCGGCAATCTTATGGAACTGGAAATAACGGGCACCAAGGGAACTTACCGCTTGGTGACGGAATATGTTATCCGTTTTACACTGCGACCGGTAAATATAGGCGGTGCTTCCGACGTTATCCTCCGTCGTCATGACGGCTCAAGCCTGGCAAATTACAGTATCCTGCCCAGTGCATTTGCCGTCTTTGACCTGCAGCACGACCAGGCAGGCAGGCTGCAGTCGATTACCATTTACGGCGGCGGGAACGGCCATGGCGCCGGCATGAGCCAATATGGTGCACGGGGCATGGCCGACGCCGGTTTTGACTTCCATGAAATCCTGCTCCATTATTATCCCGGCTGCAGCGTGGAAAACCTGGCAGAAATCTTTTAGCTGTTTAATAATTTGTTCAGGTATTGCCGCCGGAGATCATGTATTCTTATAGCAGCCACAACTGTTAACTGTCATTGAACCCCCCTTTTTTCATTAATACTCTCCTCCTTTCCCCATGACAGGGTGTCCAACTGTTAAAGTTGGCGCCCTTGTTTTTTTATGTCAGACTCGACGCCGGGTTCATGGCAGCGTTGCCTCGTATTTGTTTGCATCTGCCGGGCGGAAATTTTATAATAAGGTAAGAAATGACCTTTGAGGTGAAGAAAATGCTGAAAAAAATTCAGGATGACATGAAACAAGCCATGAAAGCCGGCGACAAAAAACGCCTTTCCACCATCCGCATGCTGCTGGCAGCCATAAAAAACGAGAGTATTGAGAAAAGAAAAGAACTGTCCTCTGAAGATATTTCGGCTGTTATTCAACGTGAAATCAAACAACGGCGTACCGCTATTGCCGAATTTCGCGCCGGTGGACGTGAAGACCTGGTGCAGGAAAACGAAGCTGAAATTGCGGTCCTGGAAAGCTACCTCCCCCCGCAGTTAAGTGATGCAGAACTGGAAGCCCTGGTTCGTCAGGTCGTGGCGGAAACCGGAGCCTCTTCCCTGCGCGAGATGGGCAAAGTAATGGGTAAAATCATGCCGCAGGTAAAAGGAAAAGCGGACGGAGGGCGCGTCCAGGCTATCGTCCGCAAAGTCCTTGCCTGACATGGCACCGGTCGATGCCGGGCACAGATGGTCACAGATAGATATAAAACGGGCTGCTTTTTGTCACAGCCCGCTTTTATTTCTCCGCTTGTTCAGCTTTGCCCAATCATTTTGCCAAAGGCAAGCTCGTACTCTTTACTTCTCTTCCAAGCGATCCCTGCCGTAAACAGTCATGGGAGCGGCTCCCAGAAGTAAAATTGGCTTGTCTACCCTTCTGAAGTACATGGGACAATGCCTCAGACCTTTAGGGATGAAAACCATAGCCGTTTTCTTAATTATATGTTTTTCATCCCCCAGCCATAATTCTACTTCACCGTTCAACTCATGGGGATTGTATGGGTCGGAGCCGATAAACATGAGAATCTCATCATGGTCGTCATGTGTATGTGACGGCGGTGAGCCAACACTTGCGCTGTAAATCCAGCCGCTTTCCGCATAAAACGCACCTTCCACAAAACGCCCGTCGATGAAGGTGACAGGTCTCATGAAATCTTCCCTGCCTTCAAATTTGCTCTTATCGGCAGGATAATCGGTAACAATATACTTGCCGTATTTTGTTTCAGCCATTTAATCGTCCTCCTTTTCTATCCGGTCTCTTAATCCGTCAGTAAAAATTCAGCCAATTCTGGCATTTATTTAATATATTCTCTTTATCCGCTTGTTTTCCCTGCAGTGTTTTTTCTTGCAGCTTGCTTCCTGAATGTCAGCCGGCTGAGCAATAACACCGTGCGGCAGAATTATGCATAATATTTGATTATATGCTCTTTTTTGGGTGGAGTTTTTTTATGGCAAACAGCGCAAAAATAACCTTTGCGGCCTGAAAAAATTTGCCTGCAGGCACAAAGTTGTACCTGCAGGCGAAAAATGGGTGCCTATTTTAATAATAGAAGAACATATGGGAACCGATGCGGGCGCTGACAGGGCGAGAACGAACCCAGTAATTGGACGTTTTGGCCGGATTGTAGAAACCGGTGGCTCCGCCTGTCGGGTCTTTGCCGCTTAGAGCTTCACGCACCGCCTTTTTAGCCGGCTCTTTTGCCGGCAAGTTGATCCGCCCGTCCAGAACCGGGCTGTATTGATATTTGCCGCTTTCAATCTGGTAGACTACACCGCTTAAAGTATTGGGAAATTTGGGGCTGCGTAGACGGTTTAGTACGGTGGCGGCAACTGCGACCTGCCCCAGATAGGGTTCACCTCCGGCCTCGGCATGGACCAGCCGGGCAAAAAGGTCAAGTTCCGCCGGTGTAAAGCTAAATTCAGCCGCAGCCATTGTGTCAAGCTTGTCTTCTTGCCGTACGGCAAGCAAAAGCTCCATGGTTTTGCCGGCTGCCACTCCGTCCGTTTTCAGTCCGTGTGCCGCTTGAAACCGCTGAACGCCGCCGTGAGTCAGCGGCCCGAATACTCCGTCTATTTCCCCTTCCCGGAAACCAAGTTCTTTTAGGATATTTTGCAGGGCAGCTACATCTTCACCTTTATCGCCAATTTGTAAAGCTCGGGCACCCAATTCTTTATTTGCGTCACTTTTTTCTCCTCCGGCTGCATCAGCATTAATTGTTGCCTGTGCGTAGACAACCCCGGAAGCCAGGATAAAAGTAAAAAGAAAAAACATGAGCAAGCTTTTTTTATTCATCGCTCTTCCTCTTTCCAGTTGTCAGGTCTTCTGCCCTTCGCGGTGTGCCCTTTTGCTGGTCGGAAGCCGGCGGAATGAGTCCCGCTTATTGTAACACGTTATGTCTACTTGCACAAAGGCAGCCTTTCTTTTTACAGGCCGGTTAACTGGAAGGAAGGGGTGAGAAACTGCTTGCCGGGAAAGAGGTGGACAAATGCTTGCGTATACTTTCTGATAAAAGCAGATGGAAAATATTTTTGACAAAAAAAAAGCGCCTCCATACAGGTTTAAAAAGCGTTTTTGATAATCCTTACAGTATTGTCCCTGCCGGTAACGGTAACTACATCAAAACGGTAGGCAGATGCAGTCAGCCCTGTCTCATAAACAAAATGGCGTGCCAACTGGCGCAGCTTGTTCTGTTTGCGAAAATCCACCGCTTCGGCCGCTGTACCGCGACTGTCAGTCGTTCTTGTTTTTACTTCCACAAAAACTAAAACAGGGCCGTCTTTTGCCACTAAGTCGATTTCCCCGTGCCGGCAGCGCCAGTTTTGGGCAATGATTTCATAACCTGCCGCGCCAAGCGCTTGAGCCGCTTTTTTTTCACCGAGGGAACCAAGCTTTTTCACAATCTTTCACCTTCCGGCAAAAGCAAAAAGGAACGACGGTGAAGCGGGCATGGGCCAAGCCTGGCAATAGCCCGGCGATGCTCCTTTGTCGCGTAGCCTTTATTACCGGCAAAGCCGTAACCGGGATATTGCTTGTCCAGTTCACACATTAAGCGGTCCCGCGTGACCTTGGCGATAATTGACGCTGCAGCCACAGTGGCTGAAAGCCTGTCACCTCCGTTAATTCTTTGCTGCGGGTAAGAGAGCTCCTCCAGCTTGATCCCGTCCAGCAGGACATAATCAGGTGTGATGGACAGTTTGTGCAAGGCACGCAGCATGGCCAGCTTCGTAGCCTGGAAGATATTCAGCGCATCAATTTCCTCCACTGAGGCCACACCGCAGGACCAGGCAAGCGCCGTCTCCTGCAGGACGGCAAACAATTCCTCCCTTTTCCCGGGCGTCAGTTGTTTTGAATCATTAAGTCCGGGCAAGTAAAAATGCGGCGGCAAGATAACTGCCGCTGCCACCACCGGCCCGGCCAAGGGACCCCTGCCGGCTTCATCCACTCCGGCAATGTATGTATACCCTTTTTCCTGTGCCTGCCGCTCATAGCGCAGGAGTGAGGAAAGCCGCTCCCGCTCCAATCTCTCGGCCCGTATCCTTGCAGTATACCGTGCGAGGAGCTTTTTCACACCCGACCGTGAATCGGCCGCCAGCAGCCTTATTTCCTGCGGTTTCAGTGTAGCTGCCTGAAGATAACGCTCAATTTCTTTAAGTGTCATTTTGCTGAAAAGATTCATCACTTTCTCCTCGTCTTTCCACCGTCTCCAGTGTAATCCGTCCCAGGCGCCCTGCACGGAAATCTTTGATCAAAAGGCGGGCCGCCGCATCCAGGTCGACTCTTCCGCCTTTCTGCAGGCAACCGCTCCTTCTGCCGATATCCGTTAATATTTTGTGAGGATCTTTTTCCTCCGGAGCGATCCGGTAGCGTTTTGGCAATGCTTCCGGTAAATGCGCCGTCAAGTATGAAACAAGGGCTGCACCAAGTTCTACCGGGTTATAGATTTCATCCTTGACAGCCCCCACGACTGCCAGGCGGAAAGCCTGGCCTGCATTTTCCATTTTGGGCCACAGTATGCCTGGAGTATCCAACAGTTCCAGGTCTCCCGGCAGCCTCACCAATTGTTTCCCCTTTGTCACCCCGGGTTTATTTCCAGTATGTGTGGCACTGCGCCCCGTCAACCTGTTAATCAGCGATGATTTGCCCACATTGGGAATGCCCACAACCATGAGCCTGCGCAGCTTTCCGCCGTATTTGCGTTTTACCGGAATATTTTTTAGAAGCCGCAGCAAGTACCTGATACCTTCCCCGGTCATGGCATTAACAGCGGCAACACCGGCATAATCCTGCTGCAGAACGGCCAGCCATTCCTGCGTCCGCTGCGGATCGGCCAGGTCGGTATGGGTCAGGACGGCCACAACAGGCTGCTGCGCAATGAGATCACGGATGTCGGGATTGCGGCTGGAGTCGGGAATCCGGGCATCCAGCACCTCAACAACCGCATCAACCAGCTTTAAATTTTCTTTCAGCAGGCGTTTTGCTTTGGCCATCTGGCCTGGATACCATTGAATCTCCATGGTGATCGTCCTTATTTTTGATTTCACTGATGGGAAATCAGCCGTGCGGCGCTAAAAGGCCAAAAAACAAAAATGGCTTTGCCTTTAATCTGCTTCAGTGCTACAAAACCTACATTGGGGTGGCGGCTGTCCAAGCTGTTATTGCGATTGTCACCCAGGACAAAAACTGTATTTTCCGGAACCACCACCGGTCCGAATGGCTCCCTGGCATTTTCCAGCACATAATCTTCCTGCAATTTTTCCCCGTTAACATAAACTCCATCGCTCAGTACCTGGATTTCATCACCGGCCGTGGCGATAACACGCTTAATAAAATCCCGCTCCTCCGTCGCCTTAAATACTACGATTTCACCCTGGCGTGGTGCGCGGAAGTAATACTGCATTTTACTTACCAGCAGCCTTTCGCGGTCATGCAGTGTAGGCAGCATTGATTCCCCCTGCACCAGGAAAACTTCCACCAGAAAGGCACGGATTACCAGGGTAAGAATTACGGCAACAAGTATTGTTTTTATCCATTCCCAAAAATCACTTTTTACCGGGTCGCTCATGTCTGGTCCTTCTTTCTCTAGGTCATCGAGACGCCCTGCAAAAAATGGACTGTGTAAAACAGTCCACCTTTTAGCTGCGCTTTTCTTTAATGCGGGCTGCCTTACCGGTTAGTTTCCGCAAATAGTACAGCTTGGCCCGGCGCACATCGCCGCGCCGGATTACTTCCAACTTTTCAATTTTGGGGGAATGCAGCGGAAACGTCCGCTCCACGCCTACACCATAGCTGACCCGGCGCACGGTAAATGTCTCACGCAGGCCGCCGCCTTGCTTTTTAATGACTGTACCCTCAAAAACCTGCGTCCGTTCACGGGAACCTTCCACGACCTTGTAATGAACACGGACTGTATCTCCGGGAGAAAGCAGTGGCAAATCTTTTTTCATTTGCTCTGCTTCAATTTGCCTGATAATATCCACGCAGTGTCCTCCTTTCCTGGCAACTTCCTGACAACAAAAGAAATTATATCATACGCACCCCGTATTTACAACAAGACATTCAGCTTTGATTGTGTCAACCTTAGGACTACAATAGATCTTGGACACTAGGCTTTAAAAAAAAGAATGCAAGATGAGGACAATTCGGTTATTGTTAAGTTACGACAACAAAACAGTACCGAAAGGAGTG
>JAAYLG010000100.1 GCA_012522075.1 Bacillota bacterium | reverse complement strand
ATTGCCGCCCAGACGGCAAAACAAGTGGTTATCCAGCGCATCCGGGAAGCGGAAAGAGAAATGGTTTTTGACGAATATATCGACCGGGAAGAAGATATTATTACCGGAATTGTCCAGCGCACTGAACAAAAAAACGTTATTGTTGATCTGGGGAAAACGGAGGCTTTACTTTTAGCTTCGGAGCAGATGCCCGGTGATATTTACAAGCAGGGGGAAAGAATTAAGGCTTATATTACAGAAGTCAGAAAAACAACAAAAGGTCCGCAGATTTTTCTTTCCCGGACACACCCGGGACTTTTAAAAAGGCTTTTTGAACTGGAAGTGCCGGAGATCTATGACGGGACTGTGGAAATTAAATCGGTTGCGAGGGAAGCGGGTTACCGTTCCAAACTGGCAGTCTGGTCAAAAAATAAAGATGTAGACCCGGTCGGTGCCTGTGTGGGACCTAAAGGGGCGCGTGTCCAGGCTATTGTCAATGAATTGCACGGAGAAAAAATTGATATTGTGAAGTGGGATGAAGATCCGCAAGTATTTGTCGCCAATGCATTGTCTCCCTCCAAGGTGATTTCCGTGGAACTGCATCCGGAACAAAAGCTTGCCAGTGTTGTTGTCCCGGATTACCAGCTATCCCTTGCCATTGGCAAAGAAGGCCAAAATGCGCGACTGGCCGCCAAGCTGACAGGCTGGAAAATTGACATCACCAGTGAAAGCAAAGCGGCTGAAAAGCCGTCTGCTCCGGAAGCGCGGCAACAACAGGAAAGGGAACCGGTAAGTGTAAATAGCGGTCCTGCGGAGGAGATGCCTGCAGATGACGCGGGAGCGAGCAGGGGGGATGAGGATAATGAAACGGCGTAGAGTTCCGCTGCGGACCTGCATCGGGTGCCAGGAACAAAAAGCAAAGCGTGAACTTATCCGTATTGTTCGGACCCCGCAGGGGGAGATTGAAATAGATCCCACAGGGAAAAAAGCGGGGCGCGGCACTTATATCTGCAAAAAACGCAGTTGCCTGGAGGCGGCTATGAAAGGGAAACGGATTGAACGCAGCCTGAACCATCCTGTATCGCCCGCTGTCTACGAGGATCTGGCGGCACAGCTTCCTGATGATGCAGATGAAGAATGAAAAAATCTTTTCCCTGCTGGGCTTGGCCCGGCGGGCGGGAAGGATCTGCTGGCAGGAAGAGGCGAATCTGGCGGCAATCCGTTCCGGCAGGGCAAAACTGCTGCTTCTTGCCGGCGATGCCGGCCGGGCAACAGTTAAAAAGTATCGCGATAAAAGCAGGTACTATCGTGTTCCTGTGGCCATATTCGCCGACAAGGCCACCCTGGGTCGGGCGCTGGGCACAACCCCCCGGGCGGCGGTAACAGTGCTTGACGAGGGGTTTGCCAGGCAAATAACCAGGGAATTATGTGAGTGACCATAGTTTAAGGAGGCCATCAAAATGGAGGTGTAGCCCATGTCAAGAGTCAGGGTTTACGAATTGGCAAGAGAGCTGGATGTTCCCAGCAAACGCATCATAGACCTGTTGGGGGAGATTGGCTTTCCTGTAAAAAACCATATGAGCGTGGTTGAAGAAAATGCCGCTAAAAGGATACGCTACCAACTGACAGGTAAAGGGGAGCCGCCTGCAGAATATTTGCAGGAAATTGAAGCGGCAAAAAGCCGGGAATCCCAGGAAAAAGCCCAAACTGTTCCTGCTGCGCGGGGCGGGATAAAGCGCAAAAGGAGGACTGAAGGCCGGCAGTTCGACAAAGGAGCAAAGAAAAGGCAGGAGAAAAAAGCGCAAGCCCCGGCTGCGCAGAAAAAGCCCCGCGAAGAGAAAAAACAACAGCAGCAAAAACTTGCGCCCCAGGAGAAGCAGAAGCAGCCGCCACCGAAAAAGCGGCCGGACAAAAAAGAAAGAAAAGCTCTCCGGGAAGCACGCCTGCTCACTGAACAGCAGCGCCGGGAAAACACAGTCGTACTGGAAGGCCGGATAACGGTGGGCGAGCTGGCGGATAAACTGAATACAACGGCAGGGGAAATAATCAGCAAACTGATCAGCCTTGGTGTAATGGCAACCATCAATCAGGCTGTCGATATTGAGATTGCCCAAGTGCTGGCGGAAGATTACGGTTATCAGGTTGAAATCAAGGTTGACGAACTGGAAGCGGAATTGAGCGAGGCAACTGTAGACAGGGAAGAAGATTTGCGGCCGCGTCCACCTGTAGTTACCGTCCTGGGCCATGTGGACCACGGCAAAACTACACTGCTGGATTCCATTCGCCGTGCCAATGTTGCTTCCCATGAGGCGGGCGGGATTACGCAGCATATCGGTGCCTACCAGGCCAGTTATCAAGGGAAAAAGATTGTCTTTTTAGATACACCGGGACATGAAGCTTTTACTGCCATGCGTGCCCGTGGCGCCCAGGTTACCGATATTGCCGTCATTGTTGTGGCCGCGGATGACGGTGTCATGCCCCAAACCGTGGAAGCCATCAACCACGTGAAGGCGGCAAATGTTCCCATTATTATTGCCATCAATAAAATTGACAAACCCAGTGCCAATCCGGACCGGGTCAGGCAACAGCTGGCCGAATACGGTCTGGTGGCGGAGGAATGGGGCGGCGATACTGTCATGGTGGAAGTATCCGCCCTGCAGAAAAAAGGGCTGGACACTCTCATGGAAATGATTCTTCTTGTGGCCGAGATGGCCGAGTTAAAAGCCAACCCGGACAAACCGGCCATCGGTACAGTGGTGGAGGCCAGGCTGGACAAAGGCCGGGGTACTGTAGCCACCGTCCTCATCCGGGAGGGTACACTGCATGTGGGTGACTCTGTCGTTTGCGGGACTATCTATGGCAAGGTGCGGGCCATGGTGGATGACAGAGGGAAGCGCCTAAAAAAGGCGGGACCGTCCACGCCCGTGGAAATACTGGGTCTGGCGGATGTGCCGGAGGCAGGGGACGACCTGCAGGCTGTCAGTGATGACAGGATTGCACGTCAGATTGCGGAAAAACGTGCCGAAAAAAGGCGTGAAATTGAACTGAAAAAACCGGCCAAGATTTCCCTGGATGATCTCTTTGCCCGTATCAGGGAGGGAGAGATCAAGGAACTGAATATCGTAATTAAAGCCGATGTCCAGGGTTCCGTGGAAGCTTTGCGTGAATCGCTGCTGAAACTTTCAAACGATGAGGTCCGTGTGCAGATACTGCATGAAGGTGTCGGTGCAGTGACCGAGTCCGATGTCATGCTGGCTTCCGCCTCCAATGCAATAATCATCGGTTTTAATGTGCGTCCAGTGGCCGGTGCCCGGAAAATGGCAGAAAAAGAAAAGGTGGAAATTCGTCTCTACCTTATTATTTATGAAGCCATCGAAGACGTCCAGGCCGCTCTGAAAGGAATGCTGGCACCGAAGTTGCAGGAAGTTGTTCTTGGACAGGCGGAAGTACGCCAGTTGTTTAAAGTGTCCCGCCTGGGGA
This sequence comes from Bacillota bacterium, assembly GCA_012522075.1. Taxonomy (GTDB): domain Bacteria; phylum Bacillota; class Dethiobacteria; order Dethiobacterales; family Dethiobacteraceae; genus DUUE01. Next base: position 3,868 of record JAAYLG010000100.1, on the reverse strand, counting down.
CGATTGCCGGCTCCCATGTTCTGGAAGGGAAAATAACAAGAAGCGCCGACATACGTGTGATTAGAGACGGTGTGGTTTTGCATGAAGGCAAGATCGAAACGCTGAAACGTTTTAAAGATGACGTCAAAGAGGTGCCTGCAGGTTACGACTGTGGCATTCTTTTGGAAAAATTCAATGACCTGCATGAGGGTGATATTATTGAAGCTTATACCATGGAGCAGGTGACAGACCAAAGCTGATGGTTATCGGTGTTTTGGAGATACAGTTATATCTTCACGGAGTCAGATCGCTTAAAGGGAAGCGCTCTCTGTTGCAGCCGCTTTTGCATAAGCTGCGCCGGAAATTTAATGTTTCTGTTTTGGAAACAGGAGCCAGGGATCTCTGGCAGCGCAGTGAAGTGGCCGTTGTCTGTGCGGCGGCCACGCCTGCTCTTGCCCACAGAGAGCTGGAAGCGGTTCTTGCTTTTACTCAGCGGGAGCCCGGGTTGGAAATCAGCGATTACACCCTGGAAATAATTTAAGTGTTCCGTGGATGGAGGTAAAAAAATGTCTGAACAACGTACCCAGCGGGTGGCTGAGGAATTACGGAGAGAAATCAGCGATATTTTACGCCATGAAATGAAGGATCCGCGGGTTTGCGGACTGATTAGCATCACGGGTGTTACTGTAACACGTGATTTAAGTTATGCAAAAGTATATGTCAGTGTTTTTGGCTCCGAGCAGGAACAGGAAGCGGCGCTGACCGCCCTGTCCCGGGCTAGCGGTTTTATCCGTTCAGAAGTAGGCAAGCGTATCCGCCTGCGCCATACGCCGGAAATTTCCTTCCATCCCGACCGTTCCATTGCCTACGGTGCCCATATAAACCAAGTCCTGCGCCGGATTAACAAACAGGAAAGGGAAGATGTTGGTGAATAGCCTTGCGGAAATAGCCTCTGTCCTGCAAGCGAGCCGCTCTCTTCTGGTGAGCACGCATATCCAGCCGGATGGGGACGCCATAGGCTCACTCCTCGCCCTGGGGTTGGCCCTGGAAAGCAGCGGCAGACAGGTTGTCATGTATTGTGAAGGCGGTGTACCGCAGCGCCTCCGCTTCCTGGTGGGTGCGGATAAAGTGGTGTCCACCCTGCCAAAGAAGGCTTTCGACTGCATAGTTGCCCTGGACTGCGCCGACAGGCAGCGGCTGCCTGTTTCAGACGAGGTTTTGCGGGAGGCTGTACTTGTCAATATTGACCACCACCCGACAAATAATTTGTTTGGGCGGCTGAATTATGTTAATGCGGAAGCGGCGGCCACCGGTGAAATTATTTTTGAACTGCTGCAGGAACTGGGTGTGCATAATGATGGTGCCGTGGCTGAAGCACTTTATGTGGCAATCAGCACGGATACCGGTTCTTTTAAATATGAGAACACAACGGAAAAAACTCATCTGATTGCAGGCAGATTGCTTGCCCGCGGTATCAAACCGGGCCACATTTCTTCCCAGGTTTTTGATGTAAAACCCCTTGCAGCTGTCATGGCCCTGCGGCAGGCTTTGTCCACTCTCACTTTCAGCGCCGACGGTAAAGTCGCCTGGATGACACTGACGGAAAAAGATTTGCAGCAGGCCGGGGCGGACAATGCGGACCTGGAAGGCCTGATCAATTATGCCAAAAATATTGAAGGGGTGGAAGTGGGGCTTCTTTTCCGGGAAAATGATGACGGGACTGTAAAGGTTGGCTTCCGCTCCTTCCAAACAGATGTTGCCGGTATTGCCGCTCTCTTTGGCGGAGGCGGCCACACGCGGGCGGCCGGCTGTACAATCCGGGGCAGCTTGGACGAAGCAGTCTCACGGGTAATTGCGGCAGTGGCAGAGGTTGTCAAGGCATGAACGGTATGTTAAACATTTTAAAACCGCCAGGCATGACTTCTCATGATGTTGTTGCCTACATCCGCCGCCTGGCAGGAATTAAACGGGTTGGGCATGCGGGCACACTTGACCCCGGTGCGGCCGGGGTACTGCCGCTGTGCCTAGGACAAGCAACCCGGGTGGCTGAATATATGCTTTCCCTGCCTAAAAAATACAGGGCGGAGCTTACCCTGGGAGCGACCACAGACACGGAAGATGCGGCGGGAACTGTTACCGTTCGCAAACCTGTCCCCGTACTGACGCGTGAGGCCGTAGAAAGGACGCTGGAGAGTTTCATCGGTCCTAGGCTGCAGACGCCGCCCATGTATTCCGCCGTGCGCGCGGGAGGAAAAAGGCTGTATGAATTGGCCCGCCGGGGGGAGGAGGTTAAAAGACGGCCGCGTAAAATACATATTTACGACCTGCAGCTGCTTTCTTTGCAAGGCAGCCGGGTGATGTTTGATGTCGCCTGTTCGCGCGGTACATATGTCAGGACTTTATGCCGGAAAATTGCTGAAGCCCTGGGTACGGCAGGTTATATGTCCTTCCTGCTGCGGACGGCAGTGGGGCCATTTTTGCTAGAGGAAACACTGTCTCTGGAAGAGGCTGCACAACTGGCGGACAAGGGGCTGTTGGCTTCAGCTTTGCTTCCCATCGATTATGGACTGCGGCATCTGCCGCAGGCAGTGCTGACTGATAAAGAAGCGGAGAGGCTGCAAAACGGCGCTTTCATACCTTACGCAGGAAAACTGCCTGCAGGGTGTGACATACGTGTCTACAGGCAGGACGGCCGTTTTCTTGCTCTTGCCGAAATGCAGCACGGGCTGCTGCGGCCGAAAAAAGTATTCCATCACAGGTGAGACGCATGCAGATTATTAAAGGTATCATGAACTTTAAGCACTACCACCGCGGCGGTATTTGCCTGGCACTTGGCAATTTTGACGGTGTGCATGTAGGGCACAGGAAAATTCTCCGCGAAACCATCAGCATGGCGGGTAAAATGGGGAAAAAAAGCGCTGCCTTGCTTTTTCAGCCCCATCCTGCCTCAGTGCTTTTCCCCGGGAAAGCACCGGAACTGATTCTGGCGGCAGGCGACAGGGTCAGGCTGCTGGGGGAAACCGGTATTGACTATGTCATCATCCATCCTTTTACCAGGGAGTTTGCCGCACTCTCACCGGAAACGTTTGCCGGTAAAGTCCTAGTAGGCGCATTGCAAGCCTGTGGTGTTGTTGTCGGCTACAATTATTCTTTTGGCAAATACGGCCGTGGGACTCCAAAAGACTTGATCAGGTTTGGCAAGCTTTTTCATTTTGCAGTCAAGGTAATTGAGCCGGTAACAGTAGACGGGGAAGCGGCAGGCAGTACTGCCATCCGTATCCTGCTGCAGCAGGGAGAGCTGACGCGGGCCAACAAGATGTTGGGATATCACTATTTTCTGCGGGGAAAAGTGGTGCACGGAGACGGCCGTGGGCGCCGACTGGGCTTTCCGACGGCCAATCTGGCGGTTGCGCCGGAGGTGGTCCTGCCCGCTTACGGCGTCTATTTGACATGGGTAACCGGCAGGGATTTCAGCGGTTGGGGAATTACCAATGTCGGCAGGCGGCCTACTTTTGGCAAAAAAGACACTACTGTGGAGATCCACCTGATTGATACGGAAAAAAACATTTATGGGAAGGAATTAATTGTCTACTTTTTACACAGACTGAGGGGAGAAAAAGCTTTTACCGACGCCGTTGCGCTGGTGGCACAGATTGCCGAGGATGTCAAGATGGCAAAGATGCTGCTGACGCAGCCCCCCTACAACTCCCTGCTTCTTCCCGCATATACCCCTGCCTGTCCGGCTTAACAAAATCTCGCCGCTTGTAGGTTTGTCAAACATGTTGGACACAGTACAGTTTTAAAAACTCTAGCGGAGATAGGTAGCCGAGAGGACGCATCGGGATATTGTTTGAACGGCGGTTATAGGTTTTGAGCTGGGCCTGAAAGT
>JAAYLG010000099.1 GCA_012522075.1 Bacillota bacterium | reverse complement strand
GGATACTGGCCTGCTCCGCCGCCTGGACAGACACGGTTATCTTTTTTCCTCGGCCAATTCCATCTATATCGGCCGCCTGGTGCCGCAGATCGTTTATTATTACTGGGCTTACCTGCAGCTTGTCCGCAAAGGCGCCGTTGCCGCAGGGGAGGCGGTGAATATGGTGGTGCCCACCGGCAATTTTGGCAATATCCTGGCCGCCTGGTATGCCCGCAGCATGGGGCTGCCGCTGGGCAGGCTCATTTGCGCCTCCAACAGCAACAATGTGCTGTTTGACTTTTTTACCACCGGTGTCTATAACCGCAGGCGCCCGTTTTATGTGACCATGTCTCCTTCCATGGATATTCTTGTTTCCAGCAACCTGGAACGACTTTTATATCATGCCGCCGGGGAGAACAGCAGCCTTGTACGGTCGTGGATGGAAGATTTGGCCCAAAAGGGTGTCTATGCTCTCCCGCCCGAGGTTGCCGGCAGGCTGACCGCCTTTGCCGCCGGCTATGCTTCGGAGGCGGAGACAGAGGAAGCCATCCGCAGTTTGTTTGCCGCTTCCGGTTACCTGGTAGATCCGCATACGGCGGTGGGCGTCTTTGTCCTGGAAAAATACAGAAAAGAAAGCGGCGACAAACTGCCGGCAGTTGTGGCCGCCACCGCCAGCCCTTACAAATTTCCCAAGGCTGTTTTGTCCGCCTTGGACGTGCAATATGCCGAAATGGATGATTTTGCCCTGTTTGGTGAGCTGGAAAAACTGACGGGTATACCCGTGCCACCTGCCGCCGCCGGCCTGGAAAAGCGGCCTGCTGTGCATACCACGGTGTGCCGGCGGGAGGAAATGCAGCAGGTTGTGGAAGATATTCTTGGCTTGGCCGGTAGGTAAGGGGGAGTGGGCAAGTGCTGCGTTTTCGCGACTTTCCTTATGAGCGCCCCGATTTTGCTTCTTTTCGGGAAGAATTTCTTGGCCTGCTCAGGCAGTTTGCCAAGGCCGCCACGGCGGACGCCCAGGCTGAAATCATCAGGCAAATCAATGACAAGCGCAATTATTATGAATCTTTGTCCAGTCTCGCCCATATCCGTCATACCTTAAATACGCAAAATGATTTTTATGCGGCGGAACAGGAGTTCTTTGATGAGACAGACCCGCTGTATAAAGACTTAATTACTGAATATTACCGTGCCCTTGTTGCTTCTCCCCACCGGGAGGAATTGTCCCGGCACTACGGCAGGCAGCTTTTTACCCTGGCGGAAATGGCACTGCGCACTTTTTCGCCGGCGGTGATAGAATTGCAGCAGCAGGAAAACAAACTGGCGAGCAGCTACAAAAAACTGCTGGCGTCGGCCGCCATTCCCTTTGACGGGGAAAAGAAAAATCTTTCCCAGCTAATACCTTACCAGCAGTCGCCCGAAAGATCCGTCCGTCGGGACGCCGCAGAAGCCCGGTATCAATTTTTTGCCGCGCACCGGGAGGAATTTGATGATATCTATGCGCGCCTGGTGGCTGTCCGTACGGAAATTGCCGCCCGCCTTGGGTTTAAAAGCTTTATCCCTCTAGCCTACCTGCGGCGCGGCCGTTCCGACTACACGGCGCGGGAAGTGTCATCTTTTCGGCGGGAGATTGAACGTTATGCAGTACCGCCGGCATCCGCCCTGCGCAAAAAACAAGCGGAACGACTGGGGCTTGTCTCCCTTAAATATTATGACGAAGCCCTTTTTTACCCGGAAGGCAATCCCGCCCCTGCCGGAACACCGGAGGAAATCTTGGAGCAGGGGCGGGTTATGTATGAGGAATTGTCGCAAGAAACGGGAGAATTTTTCCGTGAACTGACGGAACGGGAGCTTTTGGATCTCCTGTCGCGGGCAAACAAGGCACCGGGAGGCTATTGCGATTACCTGGCCGCTTTTCAGGCTCCTTTTATTTTTGCCAATTTCAACGGCACGGCGGGCGATGTTGATGTGCTGACACACGAGGCGGGCCATGCTTTCCAGGTCTGGCTCGGCCGTCACCGTAATATTCCCGAATATCATTTTGCCACCATGGAAGCGGCGGAAATTCCGTCCATGAGCATGGAAATTTTTACCCGGCCGTTTATGGAACTTTTTTTCGGCAGCCGGGCGCCGCTTTACCGCTTCCAGCACTTGTGCGAGGCTTTCCTTTTTCTGCCCTATGGTGCCTTGGTGGACCATTTCCAGCATGAAGTCTTTGCCCGGCCGGAACTTAACAGTGCGGAGCGCCGCCGGCTGTGGCGTACCCTGGAGGGAAAATATCTGCCGCACAGAGATTATGACGGCCATCCTTTTCTTGAGCACGGAGGCTTCTGGTTCCAGCAGGGGCATATTTTTGAAACGCCTTTTTATTACATTGATTACTGCTTGGCCCAAGTCTGCGTTTTCCAGCTTTGGCAGCGCGCTTTTACTGACCGGGATGGCGCCTGGCTGGATTACCTTGCCCTCTGCCGCGCCGGCGGCAGCCGGCCGCTGCTGCAGCTTTTGTCCATGGCGCGCCTGTCTTCTCCTTTTGCTCCCGGGACGGTAAAGCGGTTGACAGCCGTAGTCCACAGCTTTTTGTCTCAAAACAGCCAGTAGTGATTGCCGTAGTAGCGGTGCAAATTTTTCCCTGCAGGCGTCAGGGCGCGGAGTAAAACGCGGTGTTTGCAGCACCGCTTTTTTTTGCCAATTTTACCCTTTCGGCAATAGATTTTGGCAAGGCGCAGGAATTATGGAAACAACCGTCGAATAAGCAAGGAAAATCGGAGCAAAGGGGTTTTGCACGTGAAGCGCTACCTAGGTATTATCATGCTCACTCTTTGCCTGCTGCTTGTTTGTGTCTTTTTTACATCTTCCGCTTTCCCCGGTTCTGTCCGTGCGGAAAATGAAAAGCTGACGGCACAAAATGTCAACCAAGCGGCTGCGGACGAAGAGGCGCAAGCAGAAAACCTGGCAGTGAGCTGGGATACAGCCGGTACATACGGCCCGACGGAAGGCCTCTACAGCATAAAGGGCAATGCAGCTATTGCTGCAGCCGGCGTGGAACTGCAAAACACGGTGATTGACGGCAATCTGTACGTGCAGCCCCAGGTCGGCAACGCCCCTCTGGCGCTGATCAATGTGATCGTAACCGGCACGCTTTACCTGCACGGCGGCGGCAGTATTACCATCAGAGACGGCCAGATCAACCACCTGGAGATTGCCAATCCGGCCAATGCCACTACTGTTTTTACAGAAGGCGGTGCGGCCGTGTGGAGCGTGCGGGTCAAGTCGGAAGGGCAGCTGGTGGAAAAAAGCAGTGAAGACTACCTGGGTTTTGGCCATGTCTACAGTTCAACCCAGGATACGCTGACGCTTTCCGGTCACTTTCCCACGGTCACCGTGGAAAACCTGAAAGGCGCCGTCAACGTCCTTTCCGGTTACATCGGCAAGGTTTATATGGAATCAAAGGCTGCAGGGTCTGTTTTAACCCTGGGCGAGCATGTCCATGTGGATGTGCTGGATTTGGTCTCTGCAGTTATTGTTAAGGGCAAGGGAACAATCGGCCTGGCCGTCGTCCTGGCGGACGGCTCGGAATTGGAAACGGATGCCGCCGCTTATGAATTTGCCGAAGGCAAATCCATTCTCGTTGGCGGCGCCATTGTCGATGCCACGGGCAAACAAGCTGTCTCCCTGGGGCCCCTGGACGATGTGGTCCTCAACCCCGGATCATCCACCGTAAAGCAGTTGACAGTAACGCCGCAGGACGCCGTTGTAACAGTCAAATCAAGCAACACGGATGTGGCCACGGCAGAAGTTGCCGGGGGTGCCCTCACCATCCGTTCCCTGGCTGCCGGGCGGGCTACTATTACAGTCACGGCGGAAAAAGCGGGCCATATTGCCGCACAGCAGTCTTTCACCGTTACGGTGAACACGCCGGAAATGCCCAAAGTCGTGTTGCATGCCATTGACAACCTTACTTTGGAAAAAGGGAAGAGCGGCACCAGGCAAGTGGTGGCAAAACCGTCAGATGCCGAGATTACAGTAAGTTCCAGCAACACGGAGATAGCCGTGGCGGAAATCAAAGGCACAACCATCACGGTTACGGGCAAAGCGGCCGGTACGACCAAAATTACCGTGATAGCCAAAAAATCAGGCCATACCAGCGCCCGCGCTACTTTTAGTGTAACCGTCAAAGCACCGGCGCCGCCGCCACCGCCGCCTACGCCCGACTTTGACTTTACAACGGCCGAAGACGGTATTGTGGAGCCGGGAAAAGTTTTGGTCGTTGTTACGCTCAAAGTGAACGACCCCGAGAATTATATCGTGAAAATGTCAGACGGTACGGAGCTGGTCAGGCGCTTTGACAATGTGTTCAGTGCCACAGTGAATAAAGAGATTGCCAAGAAGAGTAATGTCAGAATCAGCAAGAAATAAGTTTGCTGCCCGCAAAGGGGGAGAAACGGTGAAGAGCTTACCGGGACCGGGCAAAACATTATTTTTGCTTGCAGTTATTGCCTGCTGCCTGCTGCTTTGCGGCGCCACCGCCCAGGCGGCGGCAGTTGTGTCCGTTGTGACCAGGGACAACCAGAATATTGATTATATTTACAATTATGAGGATGTACTCATTTCCTACACCAGAAAAGTGGTGGGGCAGCAAGCACTCCTTTTTGATGACTACAGAAGCAAGAAGGTTGTAGCCGTTTCCTCGGAAAAAAGCGGCTACATAGATTATGAAGACGTGCTTACCGCTTACACAAAAGCTGTTGTACAAAAAATCCCTTTTGACTTGGTGCAGTACCTGGAAAGCGGCACCGCCAAAAAATATGCTTTTGGCTCCGTGGTCAAGACGGTGCGGGAAGAAAACCGGAAGCTTGTTTTTTCGGCCTGGCAGCCCCCGTGGAGCAGCACGCCGCTCACTGAAATTAATGCCATTACAGAAACCGGCGCCATGCGTATGGCTTTGGTCAAACATACGCAAGAGCTGGGGTTGGATCTGGCCGGTTTCAACCGGTTAAACAACTACGGCAAAAACCAGGCGGCTTTAGCCGTCATTCTTGGCAGGCCGCCGGAAGGCTTCACCGATATAGCCGCGCTGCGGACCGTTTTTACGGCGGTAGTCGATACCTGCCTGTCAATCCAGGCGGAAGCACTGGCCGCGGTTAATGCGGCGGCCACTCCGGCAGACATGAGGGCGGCTGTTACCGCCAAAGCGGAGATCCTGGAGTTTAACCTATCAGGTTTTGAATACTTGACAGTGGACGAGCAGGAAGTCTTTTTGCAAATTATGGTAAATAGCAGGCCTTTTGTCACGGCGGAAGCGGTCAAAGTAGCTTTTATTAATGCCATGCAGACTGTAGGTGTGGAAAAAATTATCACCTACGAGTATTATGACCATACTTTCAGCGATGCGGTTGCCTTGCAGATGGCCAGAAACCCGCAAACAGACTTGCTGGACGGCACCTGGAAAACGGCTGACCGCAACTTGGTGGAATGGTTCCTCAATGTTGACAATTTTGTTGAGGAAATGCTGCCCGCCGCCATTGTCAAGTATGACGGTGTCAGGATGCGCACCGGCCCGGGCACCAATTATGACATCATCAGAAGTTTCAATACCGGAGAAGGCCCGTATTTTATTGTCAACCAGGCCGAAGACAGCGAAGGGTATACCTGGTACCGGCTGCTGACGGAATATCGTGTCGGCTGGATCCGGGGTGACTTGTTGACATTGACGGAAAAGAAAGGGGAAGGCATCTACCAGTTCCTGGTGCTTTCCGGCACAACCAATGTCATCCCGGCGGAAGTCAATGAGAAAATCCTGAAGGGGAAAGGCATCCTGGAAGGGAAGGCCGACGCTTTTATCACGGCCGCGCAGCAGTTTAACATTAACGAAATTTTCCTCATTTCCCTGGCACTGCACGAAACAAAAGACGGCACCAGTGAACTGGCCAACGGCGTCGAATATAACGGCCAAATTGTTTACAATATGTACGGTGTCGGGGCCCGTGACCAGGACCCGGTCGGCTTGGGCGCCGAGTATGCCTACAACCACGGCTGGTTTACGCCTGAGGCGGCTATCATCGGCGGCGCTGAATTTGCCGCTACCAATTATATTCATCACCCGCTCTACAAGCAGGATACGCTGTATAAAATGCGTTGGAATCCGGCCAACCCCGGTGCTCACCAGTATGCCACAGACATTGGCTGGGCAGCCAAGCAGGTGAGAAAGATAAAAGAACTGTATGATCTCTGCTCGTCCTATATCCTGCGTTTTGCCATTCCCCGCTACAGATAGAAAAGCGGCCCGTACGGGCCCCAGACTGTAGACAAAGTCTTATGAAATGCAAACCTTGGACGATCCTTGGTTTGCATTTTCATTTATAATTCATAATTGCCGTGGGCAAAAAATCTTTGGCAAAAGTGTAAAAAAGCCAGCAACTGC
>JAAYLG010000098.1 GCA_012522075.1 Bacillota bacterium | reverse complement strand
TTGATGCGATAACCGGAAGAGAGTTTTTCCATGGTCTTGGCATTGGCACTGTTCAGCAAGCCAAGCTGCCGGTGGGTGTTCAATGCATTCAGGTTGTTGTTGATTCTCATTGTTCTTCCTCCTTGAAAGTTTTGCCCCCAGTCCTTTGGGGACTTTATGGAAAACAGGCTCCTCGGTCGGCCGCCCCGGGGCGCTGTTCTCACCTAATATTTCGGCTCTGCCGGCAATACCTTTAGCCGGGTGTCACAACTTTTTATAATCTACAAAGACTCCTTTACTTTGCCCGCTCCCCTGCCGGTAGAGGCGGCCGGCGCGCCGGGAAAGCTGCAGTTTGTTCATTTCCGCCTGCAGCTTCTTTTGCCCCTGCTGCAGTTTTTCCGCCGCCTCCGCATCAAGCTTGCAGACGGCGGCAATGAGGGAAGAAATCTCCCGCTGCAGTTTGGTGAGCAGGGCGGCCTGGTGGCAGGGACAGGCGGCCAGCACTGCCTGGGGGGTGGGGTCACAGGCAAATTCCCGGCATAAAACCTGCCACAGGGGTCCGGCTTCCTCCTGCCGGTGCGCAATTTGCGCCAAAAGCTGTGACCGTTCCTGCAGGCAGCGGCTGATAGTGTTTAGTTCGCTTTCATCCTGCGGGTCCAGCCCGGCAAGATATCTGGTTTTATCATACAGGCAGCGGTAACGCGCCGCCTGTTCTTCATAGTGGGCAACAAGTTCGTTCAGGGCGTGAATGGCCATAACTTTCCCTCTGTTTTAGTAGCGTTGCGACTGGGTCATGCTTGCCAGCCAGGTGCTTTGGGCATAAAGACTCTGCAGGGCTGTTTCCATCTGGGAAAACTGCCTGTAATACTGGTTCTCTTTACGAAGCAGCATTTCATTCATGCGCGCGATCTGTTTGTTCAGCCCGGCAATACGCTCGTCGTAGCTGTTCCTAAACTCGGTAATATCGCCCACTATTCCCGCTTTCTCCAGCAGGATGCCTTTCCTGCCGCTTTTGTCCCTGGTGGTGCGGATATAGTCATTTAGAATGTCGCTCACACGGGAGGCCAGGCCCGATTCGGCATAACGCTGCGCCCGTTCCTCCGCGGTAAGAGTAGCGCTGTAAGCAATGTCAGAGCGTTTGCTGAAAAAGTCGGCTACCTGGTCAGGGTTGGCGGCAATGGCCGCTTTCAGGTCGGCGCCGTTGTTTTTCAGCACCAGCTTGCCTTGGTCGCGCCAGTTGCGGGAGGTTTCAATGCCGAACTGCGTCAGGTTGAGGCCGTCCACCGCGGAGTAAAGGACCTGGCGCAGATCCTGCAGCATTTTAGACAGGGCGCTGTCACGCCGCAAAAGACCGCTCTTGGCTTTTTCCTCCCACAGCTCTATTTCTTTTTCCGTCATGGCCTCCTTTTGTTCGTCGGTGAGCGGTTGAAAGTCGCGGTAAAATTCTTCATTTAACCTGCCGTTTATCTGTTCAATAAGTTCGTTGTAGTCATTAACAAAGGCGGCAATGACATCGTAGACGGCTTCCGTATCCACTGATACATTCAGGGTGATGACAGGAGATTCGTCCTCCGGGTCCACCTGCGTCTTAATGGTGTAGGTTCTGCCGTCTATGGTAAAGGTATTTCCCGGCCTGCTGCCGAAAAAACCGTCAATTTCAAATTCCGCATTGCGGCCGCTCTCACCGACGGCGCCGTCTGCGTCCGGGGTGAAGCCGAAAGCTTCCCAAAACTGGCCGCCGACGGTAATATAGCCCTCTCCGGTGGTGCGGGCGGTCAAAGTAATCGTATCGCTGAATTCACTGTAGGAAGCAAAAACTCCGGCCCCGCTGCCTGTGATTTTGGCCAGGACGTCCCGGAGGGTGTCATTTTTGCTGAAAGTAAGTTCCGTGCCGTTGACGGTGACAGTTACTTCACCGTGTTCGTCAAAAGCAAGGGAGCCGGCAGCCAGCTTGCTGCTGACTGTTTCCAGGGAATCGGAAAGAGAAAGGCGGCTGCCCGACTCGCTGCCTGCAGTGACGGCGGCAGCGGCGGCTGTGGCCGCGGTGGCGCTTTGTCTGATCCGGAAGGTGGATGTTCCCTGGGCGGTATCAGGACCGGCCGTGACCGTGGCCAGTTCCGGGTGGGACGAAGTCACAGCCATCTTATTCAGGGTGGTTGGGGAAGTAAGGTTTGTTTTGGGGTTCAGCATGTCAAAATACGTGTCCCGGAAGACACGGATTTTATTGATAATTTCCCTGTATGCTTCTTTCTGCCACTCCAGCGTCTGGCGCTGCTGGTAGAGCTTGTCCACCCTCATGCGCTCCACACGCATAAGATCCTTGACAAGCTGGTCCGTATCCAAGCCGGATACCATGCCGGTAATCCGTATCACGTTCATGGTCCACCCCACCTTTAGGGAGAATTAACCTTCCTGAAAATCAATCTTCTTTTTTCAGCATGGCTTCCGCCACGGCCTGCGGGTCCACTTTAAAGCTGCCCTTGGCAATGGCTTCCCGCAACTGTTCGATGCGTTCCGTCCTGACTGTGTCCATTTCTGCAAGCACTGCCCGGGTCGCTTCCCGCACTGTGGCCGCCTCCCGGGAGAGGGAGAGGGAATCCCCGGTTTGTTTTGTCTTGTTGTCCGCCGTACGTTCCGTTTTTTCCTGCTGCAGCGGCAGCGTTTTATTTAGCGTAATATTGTTGTCACTGTGAATTTTCATTGTCAGCACCACCTTTAGGGCTTTCATTTGCTTTATCGGCACTTGGCCGGCAATCTTTAGCGGGGAAAAGAAAAAGATCGGCTCCTGCTACTAACATATCTTACATCAGGCATCCCTGTAAAGCTTTGCCTGCATAAAACTGCCCGCATCTTACAAACCATAAGAAAAAAGACAAGGAGGAGTAACTGTGGCGCATCACCTTTTTCCCTGGAATCCTTTCAGTGAACTGGCCCGGATGCGGGAAGACATGGGGCGCTTTTTTGCCGACAGTCCATTTTTCCCCCTGCACGGGCAGCACTATCACCGCCTGCCGGGGCCGTCCGTGGATATTGACGAGACGGAAAAAGAAGTGATTGTCAGCGCGGAAATACCGGGGGTCAATCCGGCTGAACTTGATGTGACGGTGGATGAAACGAAAGTAACCATCAGCGGTGAAATCAGGCGCGGTGCAGACCGCAGTGAAGAAGGCTACCGCGTGACGGAACGGCGCTACGGACGTTTCTCCCGCACCATCCCGCTGCCGGCGGAAATTAAACCGGACGAAGCTGTGGCCAAATACAGTCACGGTGTGCTGGAAATCAGGATGAACA
>JAAYLG010000097.1 GCA_012522075.1 Bacillota bacterium | reverse complement strand
TGGGTGTGGCTATGGGCAATTCCATTGCCGAGGTTAAAATGGCCGCAGATTATGTGTGCGACACAAATGACAATGACGGCGTTGCCAGGTGGCTGGAGGAAAATATTCTCCGGAAGAGGCAGATGGCCTGAAGTCGAGGCTCTTTGCGTGTGATTACCACTTCACCAGGTTATAATACACCTTTGCCGTAACCCGGTAGACAAAGACGTATATTGCGGCAAAAACCAAAACGCTAAGTGTAATGCATAGAACTGTCAGCGGTACATTGTAAAAAGAGAAAGCCTCCAGCATTTTAACAATCATTTTACCGGCAAAAAGAATATGCAGAAGCGCGCCCAGCAGGGGAAGGAAGAAAACAATCATAATTTGCCGGTTGATGGTATGTTTGACCGCCAAATCGTCCATACCCACTTTTTGTAGAATGGCAAACCGGCCGGCATCGTCAAGCCCTTCGGAAATTTGTTTGAAGTAAATGATCAGAACGGTGATAGTCAGAAAAATTATTGTAAAGAAAGCACCGAGGAAGAGCAGGCCGCCAAAGATGCCGTAACCCTCAACCCTGTCGGTAAAGATGCTGTATGCTGACATGACCTTGTCAACGTTTCTGGCCCGGTTTAAGAAAGCGCGGGCAAATGCCAAAAGTTTTTCGTTCTCGCCTGCGACGTTTAAAATCATTGTGCCGGCAGAAGTTATTTCATGACTGTCCGGGTTGAATTCCGTATACAGCTTTCTGACTGCAGCTTCATCAGCGGCAACTGTAAAAATGGTACGGTGGGGGTTGCCGTTTTTGCCTGTCGTCAGTTTTGTCCCGGCAATGATCGACTTGACATTGGCCGGGACCGGCTGCAACTTTTCGTTGGTTGCCAGGAGGATTTTCCCTGCGGAGAGACTCTCCGCCCGACCGGCAACCCTGTTAAATTCGGCCAGTGTCAGGTAGAATACATCATACATGTATTGCTCCAGGTGCTGGTACTTTTCTGCATACTCCTCCCAGCTCCTGAAGTCCACCGGGGAAAATCTGCCGTCCTTGAGGATCAAAACGTCTGCTGCATGCGGAACATGGTTATAAGCATACCGGTCTTCAATGGTTACGCCGTGTTCGCTGGCCAGTGTATCTGCAAGCAGCGCAAGTTCGCGCGCTTGTTCCGGCGTTATTTCCGCCTCCAGGGTAATTTTAATGTCATTGGGAAAACGTTTGCTTAAAATATCTTCCTGTCCGAAAAAGAGTGCCGTTGTTCCCGAAACCGTCACCAGTACCATGGAAGAGAGGATACAGATGACCGCCAGGCCGGCAGCGTTCTGCTTCATGCGGTAAATAAGGCCGGAGACGGCGATAAAATTGCCCGGGCGGTAATAGAAGCGCTTGTTCTTTTTCAGGCTGTTAAGCAGCAGGTTGCTGCCTGTTATAAAGAGAATGACTGTGGCCGGGATGACAAGAATGACGGCCCGGAAAAAATCATTCAGTGCGGTTATGGAACTGTCCACAGTGAGCGCTTTCCAGTAGGCAAAGCAAAGCATCGCAAGTCCCAGCAGCGTAGCAGGCACGGCAAAGCGCACCCTGGCCTCGCCCACCTGCTCTCCCTTGAGCAAGTCGACAGGATTGGCGAGGCGTATCTGGAACTGGTTGTAGAAAGTTATAAGAATAAAGACTATGCCGAAGAGTGTGCCGGTATGGAGGAATGCTTCCGCAGGCAGCCTGAAGATGCTGCCTGCTGCTGCTGTTTTCAGCACAAACAAAAGCAGCATGAAAATCAGCCTGCCGAAGACTGCACCGGCAAGCATGCCCAGCAGCAATGCGCCGGCAAAAACCAGGAGGTTTTCACAAAAGATCACCCGGCCCACATGATGTTTCTCCAGCCCCAGCACGCCGTAGAGGCCGAATTCCTTTTTACGGTTTTTAAGCAAAAAGCTGTTAATGTAAAACATAAAAATTACCACAATCATGCCCATGATGATTCTGCCAATGGCAAAGACATCCCTTATGCCTTGTCCGCCGGGTATATTGGCAATGCCGTCCGTATACAGAAGGGCAATGACCAGGAAATAGACGGCAGCCATGATCGAGGAGGCGGCGAAAAAAGGAACGTTCAGTCGCTTGTTGCGCTGGATGTTGCTGATGGCGAGCCTGAAGAAAAAGCTTCTACGCAATGTCCATACCTCCCTCGGACAAGACCGACAGGTTGGATACTATTCGCTCAAAGAATTCATTGCTGCTGTCTTCGCCCCGGTAGATCTGGGAAAACAGTTGACCGTCCCTGATAAAAACGACTCGGGAGGCCCTGCTGGCGGCCAGGGAGCTGTGGGTAACCATTAAGATGGTCTGGCCGTTTTGGTGCAGCTTGGTAAAAATATCGAGCAGTTTCGTCGCTGCCTTTGAATCCAGGGAGCCTGTCGGTTCATCGGCCAGAAACAACTTCGGGCGGGTTATGACCGCCCTTGCCACTGCCGTCCGCTGTTTTTCCCCGCCGGAGATTTCATAAGGGAATTTATCTAGAAGTTCTGTCAGCTCCAGGCTTTCGGCAACGGGCTGTAAGCGTACTTCCATCTCTTCCGGCTTAATGTCCGACAGCACCAGGGGCAGAAGAATATTGTCCCTGACAGAAAAAGTGTCAAGCAGGTTGAAGTCCTGGAAGACAATACCAAGGTTGTTGCGGCGGAAGGCCGACAACTCGCGGGCCTTGATGGTTTTGACGCTTTTCCCTTCCAGCAGAACGTCGCCGGAAGTGGGCTTATCCAGGGTTGCAACGATATTTAGCAAGGTTGTTTTTCCCGAGCCGGAAGGCCCCATAACTGCAGTAAATTCCCCGGCTGACACTTCAAAATTAACATTTTTCAGGGCGGTAAATTGCTGCCCCCCGAACCGTGTGCTGTAAACTTTTGTAACGTTTTTAACTTGCAGCAGTTCCATCCTGATACCCCTTTTCATCTTTTGCTATACCAATTATAAAAAAGCGGTAAATGTTCAGCCAGCGATCAACCTTACATTTCCCGCTTTAAAACTTACATTTTTGTCACATTGCTTGTCTTATTCCCGGAAATCTTTCTGTTCGGGGAAAAGAAGAACAACTTTTGTACCTGTGCCAACTTTTGATGTCAGCTGAATTTTGATTCCCAGGGCATCCGCCACTTTTTTTGCCAGGTACAGGCCTATTCCGCTTGCCCTTTTGTCGAGCCTCCCGTTATAGCCGGTGTAGCCTTTTTCAAAAACTCTGCTTACATCTTCAGGGCGAATGCCGATGCCCGTATCTTCGATGATCAGCATATTCTCTACCGCCGAGACGGTTACTTTGCCGCCGCTTGGTGTATATTTAATTGCATTGGACAAGATTTGTTCGCAAATAAAGGAAAGCCATTTGCTGTCGGTTAGCACGGCAACATCCATCGGTTCGATGCTGACGGCAATTTTTTTATAAATAAACAGCGTCGCATATTTTTTTATACTTTGATGTACTATTTCCACCAGTGGGTATTCTTTGATAACCAGGTCGCCTGCCAGGTTGCCGATTTTTGCGTAACGCAGCACCATCTCCGCATACTGTTCAATTTTAAACAGCTCCTGCTCCAGAACGGCTGTGGCATTGCCATTGCTCTGAAGCGCAAGTCGCATCGCCGAGAATGGTGTCTTTATCTGATGCACCCACATGGTATAGTATTCAAGCTGCTCTGCGTGCGCTTCCTCCATGCCGGCTATCGTTTGTTCCAGAAGTTTGGCCAAATTAACGATGAGCTCCTGGTACTTTTGTTCCGGCACGTTGTTTGCAAGGGGCAGGAGAGAGACCAGTTCCGCCAGATTATTTTTGCTGCCGGTCAGGCGGTTGAGCCGCCTGACTTTGTCAAAGAAACGTGCTGCATCAAACACAGCCCAGGCCAGCAATAAAAAGGTGAGGATCACGGTGCTGTAAAAAACTGAATCCAGCGGCAACCCGGACAAAAAATGAACCAGTGTATAGATAAAAACTGTAGCCAGAAAAATAATGAAAACTGCCCTGCGGTACCGGAGATATGCTCCAAGAGCAAACAATGCACCCAAACCTTTCTTCACATTCGTTGTTAACGTTATTATATCTGAAGCCGCAGCGGCAGACAATTGGCAGGGGATAGGC
>JAAYLG010000096.1 GCA_012522075.1 Bacillota bacterium | reverse complement strand
GCAGGGAAATTATACCAGCAAAAAAGCTAGAAAAGCCCGTAAAATCGGGCTTTTATAAATTAGGCTAAACTAGATTAAATAAAGATTATAGGACTCAAAATCAAGCGGGCCTTGCGCCCATGCGGGTTCGACTCCCGCCTTCGGCACCAGAAAAAATAAACTTCCCGCGGGAAGCCAATCTCCCGCAAGGGAAGTTTTTTTGTTTTAGTGCAGTTATTATTTTTTGCGGCCGACGACTACAAACATCCGGTCATTGTCAATCTCCTCGGTTACTTCCAGTCCGGCTGACCGGTAATAACTCCGGATTGTGTCAAGCGGCGGCAGGCTGTCTTCTTTTACCGGTCCGCCTGCGTTTTTGTGGAGATTGTTAATGGCTTCCCTGCTTTGGGAATGGGCAACTACAAAGCTGCCGCCTTTTTTCAGATATGCAGCCAGTTTTATCACAGCCGTTTGCTTTTCCTTAAAATGAGGAAACATGGAGTAACACATGATACAGTCAAAGTAAGTCGCAGGCAGAGCCATTTCCAGGACATCGCCCACAAGAAACCTGACATTGCGATAATTGAATTTCCTTTTGGCCACGGCAATCATTTTTTCCGCTTCATCAACGGCTGTAATTTCACCTTCAGGTCCAGTACGGTTGAAAAGATATGGTATCATTATTCCCGTACCCGTCCCGAGGTCAAGTACTTTGCCGCCTGCAGGTATTTTTACCAGGTCAAGGATGGCAGCAATTTTTTCCGCGTCATGCGTAACAAGACTGTCCCATTGTTCCGCCAGTTCATTGAAATAATCCTTACCTTTCAACTTGCAGGGCTCCCTTTTTGCTTAAACGGGCTTTATTTAATAAAAATACCAGCGGCGGCAGCAGGATAAGTTGTATTGCAATTCCCGGCAGGCCTTTTGTGACGGCGGAAGCTACAAATACAGGCGGACTGGGAAGATTGGCGGCAAAAAGATTTGCCAGCACCCAGACTGCCAGACCGGCAACAATCCTGCCGGAAAGCATACTGATAAGCAGGGAAATGTATACATTGTATTTCCTCCTGCTCAGAATACTGGCTACCCCGGCATAGGTTGCCAATTCAAAAACCATATAGGGCAGGACGGGGAAAAGCGGGGGCATACCGGTTAAAATTGAGCTGAGCAGGGGAGTTGCTGCACCGACAAAAAGAGCGAACGGCAAATCCAGAATGAACCCGGCAAGCAGCACTGGAATATGCATGGGGAGAAAAGTGCTGCCGAGACCCACCATGTGAAAAGTTATTGGCAAAACTATGCCCATGGCAAGCATTAGTCCGGCAAGTATCATTTGTTTAACTGTGTTATTGTGCATAAAACTGTTCCTCCTTGTTTGGAAAAATAAAAAACCACGAATGGACTGTTTCCCACAGTATCCCTTCATGGTTTGGTTGAGATGAAAAATGTCTATTTTACGCAAACCTTCATGGTTTGCTTCCATCTTTAGTATAACAAATAAAGCTGCCGCTGTCAATCAGGGTGAAAATACGATTGTGTCAACCTACTGTAGGGAAAAACTTTCACCGATCCCTATAAGGACACTTCTGTTAAGCTTTTCTAAACTAACATTTATTCCACGGTGCTGTTGACAGTGAGCCTCCGCCGACATGGATG
>JAAYLG010000095.1 GCA_012522075.1 Bacillota bacterium | reverse complement strand
AATGGGATTGACTCATGTGCATGGCCTCCTTTATGTTGTGGTTTAGTCACCTTTAACATATCAGAGGTTGTGCCATGAGTCTCTATTTTTTTTGTTATATGCGGCAATTAATTTTACAACTTACCAAAACGGATGCCTCTTAAAAAAATACTTGACGGGCGGAAAGTTTTTTGCTATATTGCAAATGAGAATAAATCTCAATTAGCTGAAAGCAAAATTTGCTTTTTCTCCTTCTAATTGAGAATAATTATCAATGGAGGGTGCACCATGACTCTGGCGGAAGTAAAACAAGGTCAAAATGTTGAAATTTGCCGGATTCCGGATGAAATAATCCGCGCGCAGGCCATTCGTTTTGGTGTCTGTGAAGGAACGGTGGTCCGCTGTACGGAAAAGCTGCCGGTAGGGCCCATTGTGATTGCCAAAGGGCTGCAGGAGTTGGCCATTGGCAGGAAGCTGGCGGAAAGAATAACGGTAAGGGAAGCTTTTTAAAATTAAGAGAGAAAGACAGGGCAGACAGTATGAGTACCCATTGCCACAACCTGGCGGAAGTCATTACCATCCCGGAAGGGAAACGAAGCATTGTTCTGGTCGGCAACCCAAATGTGGGCAAATCTGTCTTTTTTAATGCTTTGACCGGACGGTATGTGGATGTATCCAATTTTCCGGGAACAACGGTAGAAATACACCAGGCTCCTTACGGAGAGGACATCCTGCTTGATACACCGGGCGTTTACGGCGTTTCTTCCTTCAACGACGAAGAGCGTGTGGCCCGTGATATCATTATGCATGCCGATGTGGTCATTAATATTGTGGATGCGCTGCATCTGGAGCGCGATCTGTTTCTGACGCTGCAGGTCATTGATATGGGCATACCCATGGTCGTGGCCCTCAACATGATGGATGAAGCGGCAGAAAACGGTGTTAATATTAACATCGAAAAATTAAGCCGCTTGCTTGGTGTACCGGTTGTTCCCACCGTTGCCGTAAAAAATCAAGGGATTAGGGAGCTTAAATCCGTCCTGCCCAAAGCTAAAGCCGGCATTGCGGACCCGGAGCTGGAGACGGAAATAAAGCGCCTGACAGAAAAAGGAATAATGCGGCCGGATGCTCTTTTAATCCTGGAAGGTGACGGTGAAGTTGCCCGGGAGCACCGGACAAAGCCGGAAGGCTTACGGGAAGAGATTTACCTGCGCCGCCGCCGTCGTGTCAATGAGATTGTGGCGGCCGTGGTGCAGCTAAGAGACAGTAAAAGGAAATGGGCACAGCGCCTCAGCAGCTGGACGCTGCGCCCCCTGACGGGAATTCCCACCCTGGCCGTTGTGCTGGCTGTCGTCTTTTGGTTTGTCGGTGTATTTATTGCCCAGACCGTGGTGGGCATCACGGAAGAAGTAATCATGGGCGAATATTACGGCAACTTTATCACCGGCCTGGTTTACCGTTTCTTTGCCGAAGGCAGCTTTCTCGGCGACCTTTTGGCCGGGGAATTCGGGGTGCTGACCATGGCTCCCATTTACCTGTTTGGGTTGCTGTTGCCACTGGTGATTGGTTTTTATCTTTCCCTTTCCCTCATGGAAGATTCGGGCTATCTGCCCAGGGTGGCCACCTTGGCCGACCGGGTTTTAACCGGCCTTGGCTTGAACGGCCGGGCGGTCATTCCCCTTATTTTAGGTTTTGGCTGTGTCACCATGGCAACCATCACCACCCGGCTGCTCGGTTCCCGGCGCGAAAGGCTGATAGCCACTGTCCTGCTTGGTATAACCATTCCCTGTTCAGCTCAGCTGGGGGTAATTGCCGGCCTCATTGCCCCGCTTGGCATGCGCTACCTGCTTGTTTATCTCGCAACTATCCTTGTTGTCTTTGTCACCCTGGGGACAGCTTTAAACAAACTGCTGCCCGGGGAATCAATGCCGCTCTTGATTGATTTGCCGCCCCTGCGCCTGCCGCGCATGAAAAATGTACTTACCAAAACTTATCTGAAAGCTACTTCCTTCATGAAAGAGGCGGGCCCCCTTTTTTTGCTGGCTGCTGTGCTGATTACGGTTATGGAATATACCGGTTTGCTGCAGTGGCTGCAGGATGTGCTGTCTCCGCTGACAATGGGCTGGCTGCAGTTGCCTGCGGAAACAGCAACGGCATTTATTATGGGTATTATGCGCCGTGATTTCGGCGCCGCCGGCCTCTACGGCATGGCCTTGACCCCCAAGCAGACACTAATCGGCCTTGTTGTGATCACCCTGTTTGTCCCCTGTATTGCCTCCATTCTGGTGATGGTCAAGGAGCGGGGGCTGAAAGAGGGTTCATATATCTGGTTTGGCTCACTGGTAATTGCTTTTATGGTCGGTGGTATTCTGGCCCGCCTTGTTTAAAGGAGGTATCCGTTATGTCAGAGGCAAGCTGCTGCCCTGTGTGCGGCTTCCGGACGGAACAGCTGCTGCTTATTTGCCCGCGCTGCCGGTCGCCCCTGGAGCATGAGCATTGCAAACAGTGCGGACGCTGCCCCGGCCCGGGAGGCACGAGGAAATAAAAAAACGCCGAGAGGGCGTTT
>JAAYLG010000094.1 GCA_012522075.1 Bacillota bacterium | reverse complement strand
GGCCGTAAACCGATTGTACTGCCGGCAGGCGTGGAATTTTCGCAGAACGGAAACGTGGTAACGGTAAAAGGCCCGCTTGGTCAGCTGCAGAAAAAATTACCCGCAGCAATCAATGTGCGTTTGGAAGACAATCAGGTTATTGTCACCCGCAACAGTGACAATAAAACGGACCGCTCCCTCCATGGCCTTACCAGGACCTTAATCGCCAATATGGTGGAAGGCGTGACGAAAGGTTATAGCAAAACGCTGGAGCTTGTAGGTGAGGGGTATCGCGCAACCAAGCAGGGGGAAGCAGTTAACATTGCCGTCGGGCTTTCCCACCCTGTCAATATTCACCCGCCCAAAGGGATCCAGCTGGAAGTCCCGGCTCCCAACAAAATCGTGGTTAAAGGGATTGACAAAGAGGCTGTGGGCCGGCTGGCTGCCAACATCCGTGCCATTCGCAAGCCCGAGCCCTATAAGGGTAAAGGGATAAAATACGAAACGGAGCGGGTTCGCCGCAAAGTAGGCAAGACCGGTAAGTAAGGGAGGGAAGCGATATGTATCAACGTTTGGATAGAAATAAAGCGCGCAAGCGGAGACACATGAGCGTACGCAACAAAGTATTTGGCACGAGTGAACGCCCCCGCCTGAATGTTTATCGCAGTCTGAAGCATATCTATGCGCAACTGATCGATGATGAAGCCGGCGTGACACTGGCGGCGGCTTCCAGCCTGGAGCCTTCCGTCCGGGAAGGTGCAAAAAGCTGCGGCAATCAGGATGCCGCCCGCAAAGTCGGCGCCCTCATTGCACAGAAGGCGGCGGCAAAAGGTATAAAAAAAGTCGTTTTTGACAGGGGCGGGTATCTTTATCACGGACGTGTCAAGGCCCTTGCCGAAAGTGCCCGTGAGGGCGGCCTGGAATTTTAGCAAGAAGGAGGGAAACATTGCGTGGAGAAATTTGACCCCAGTAAAGTGGAACTGACTGAAAAAGTCGTACAAATAAACCGCGTCGCCAAAGTTGTGAAAGGCGGCCGTCGCTTCAGTTTTTCCGCCCTCGTCGTTGTGGGAGACGGGAACGGCCATGTGGGAGCCGGCTTGGGCAAAGCGGGCGAAGTGCCGGAAGCAATTCGCAAAGGCGTGGAAAACGCGAAAAAGAATATGATTACAGTGCCCATTGTAGGTACAACCATCCCCCATCCAATAACCGGGGAATTCGGAGCCGGACGGGTGATGTTAAAGCCTGCTTCCGAAGGTACCGGGGTGATTGCCGGCGGTCCTGTCCGCGCTGTCCTGGAAGCAGCGGGTGTCCAAGACATCCTAACAAAATCACTTGGTTCCGCCAATGCCATTAATATGGTCTATGCCACCATGGCAGGCCTGAAGCAACTGAAACGGGCGGAAGAAGTGGCCAGAATGCGCGGCATTCCGGTGGAACAACTTTTAGGTTAGGGAGGGGAGACCATGGCCGGAAAATTACGCATTACACTGGTAAACAGCGTCATAGGGCGTCCCGAATCCCAGCGGGTGACAGTAAAAACACTTGGCTTAAAAAAAATCAACCAGGTGGTTGAATGCGAAGATACACCTCAAATTCGGGGTATGATCAACAAAGTATCGCACCTTGTCAAAGTCGAAGAATGCTAGGGGAGGTGTAGGAGATGCGTCTGCATGACCTGAAAAGCCCGGAGGGTGCACGCACAGGAAAAAAACGCGTGGGCCGCGGTATTGGCAGCGGACATGGCAAAACTTCCGGTGCCGGACATAAGGGCCAGAAAGCACGGTCCGGCGGCGGAGTCAGGCCGGGATTTGAAGGCGGCCAGATGCCGCTGCAGCGTGCCGTACCCAAAAGAGGCTTTACAAATATCTTTAAAAAAGAGTATAACGAAGTTAATGTGGCACGGTTAAATGTCTTTGCCGACGGTACTGAAGTTACACCGGCGCTCTTAAAACAGCAGGGTTTGATTAAATCCATGAAAGACGGTGTGCGGATCCTTGGTGCCGGCGAACTGGAAAAACAACTGACAGTGAAAGCCCAGGGGTTCTCCAAGACAGCCGTGGAGAAAATCGAAAAAGCCGGCGGCAAGGTCGAGGTGATTTAAATGCTGGAAACACTTCGTAACGCCTGGCGGATCAAGGAGTTGCGCCAGCGTATTACCTTTACGGCGCTCATGTTAATTGTGTTCCGTTTAGGTTCCCATATTCCCGTGCCCGGCGTGAACACGGCTGTCATTGCCCAGTTTTTCCAGGGAGATAATATTTTCGGGCTCGTTAATGTCTTATCCGGGGGCGCGGTGCAAAACTATACCGTCTTTGCCATGGGTATTTTCCCCTATATCCAAGCCTCCATTATTATCCAGCTGCTGACGGCCGTTATTCCCAAGTTTGAGGAATGGTCAAAGGAGGGACCGGAAGGCCAGAAGAAGATGCAGCAAATTATGCGCTACGGCGCAGTCGTGCTGGCGGTAATACAAGCAACGGGTATGACACTCGGGCTTTTTCGTGGTGCCGTCTTAAACCCGGGCCCCTTTTCCTACATTACCATTATTCTCACCCTGGTGGCAGGAACAGCTTTCCTGATGTGGCTTGGTGAACTGATAACGGAAAAAGGCATTGGCAACGGCATTTCCATTATCATTTTTGCCGGGATTGTTGCCGATTTCGGTCCCGGGGTAACCAGAATCTATTCGCTGACCCGGGCCGGGGAAATGAATATCTTTGCCGTTCTGGTTTCTATAGTAATAATTCTTGCCCTGATCCTGGGCATTGTGGCCATCGAAGAAGGACAGCGCCGCATCCCTGTCCAATATGCCAAGCGGGTTGTCGGTCGTAAAATGTACGGCGGCCAGTCGACGCATATCCCCTTAAAAGTCAACCAGTCCGGCGTGATCCCGGTGATTTTTGCTTCCACGCTTTTAATGCTGCCCGGAACAATTGCCGGGTTTATTGACCATCCTGTAGCGCAGTCTATTGCCGAAGTATTTGCAGTGGGAACTCCGGTGCATACCGTTCTTTATGTCCTGCTGATCCTCTTTTTTGCTTATTTCTATACTGCCATCCAGTTTGATGCCCATAAAATTGCCGGCGATATGAAAAAATACGGTGGTTTTATTCCCGGATTACGGCCCGGCAGGCCTACCGCAGAATATCTGGCACGTGTTTCCAACCGCCTGACCTTGTCCGGTGCCATTGCACTGGCTGTGATTTCTGTGGTTCCCATTCTCTTGCGGACAATTTTTGGGATAGACATTATCTTTGGCGGTACGGGGCTGATTATTGTGGTCGGTGTGGTCTTGGAGACACTGAAACAAATAGAAAGTCACATGTTAATGAGAAGCTACCAGGGCTTTATGAAATAACCGGAGGCTCCAATGATTACCATAAAATCCAAGCGGGAATTGGAACTGATGCGCACTGCCGGACGCGTGGTGGCAGAAGTTTTACAGATTCTGGAGCAGGCTATTCGCCCGGGTATTACCACTGCCGAGCTGGATAAAATTGCAGAACGTCATATTCGCAAGGCAAAATGCCAACCTGCTTTTCTGGGGTATCGCGGCTTTCCCGCCTCCATCTGCACATCGATCAATGAGGAGGTAGTCCACGGAATTCCCAGCCTGCGCAGACTGCAGGCGGGTGACATCATCAGTATTGATGTCGGTGCCGTCTATAAGGGGTACTACGGCGATGCAGCCATGACCTTCCCCGTGGGCAAAATTGACCCGGAGGCACAGCGGTTGATAGAGGTGACGCGGCAATCGCTTTATGCGGGCATTGCACAGGCAATCCCGGGCAATCGTTTGTCCGACATCTCCCATGCTGTGCAGACATATGTGGAAGAGCACGGTTTTGCTGTAGTCCGTAATTATGTAGGGCATGGTATTGGAAACAATATGCATGAAGAGCCCCAGGTCCCCAATTTTGGCAAACCGGGGCACGGTCCGCGGCTTGAGCCCGGTATGACTTTAGCCGTTGAGCCCATGGTTAACGCCGGGACCTGGCAGGTGGAAACACTGCAGGACGACTGGACGGTGGTGACACTTGACCGCAAATGGTCGGCTCATTTTGAACATACCATTGCTATTACTGAAGGAGCCCCTATGATCTTAACCGCATTGTAAACACTCATGGTTTTGCGTTAAAGTTCCTGTGAATTGAAGGGAGATTGTTTTATGAAGGAACCGCCAAAAATTGGCGCTTTGGTTCACTCTTTGGCAGGCCGTGATTCCGGGGGATATTATTTGGTCGTTGGTTATGCAGGACCGCGCACCGTCCTGGTGGCCAATGGGAAAAACCGGCCCCTGAAAAAGCCGAAGAAAAAAAATCTACGTCACTTGCAGTTTCATCATGACGGACCTGCCTCTTTAGCGGAAAAGATACGGCAGCGTAAAGCGCGTGATGAAGAAATTGCACAGGCGATTCGTGAAATGGTGGGTGTTGAACTGTCAGGGGGAGAAAGGGAGGGATACAAACCTGATGTCTAAAAAGAAAGACGTCATTGAGGTGGAAGGGACTGTCGTGGAGCCCTTGCCAAACGCGATGTTCCGGGTAGAATTGAAAAACGGGCACAAGGTACTGGCTCATGTTTCGGGTAAAATCAGGATGAACTTCATTCGCATCCTCCCGGGGGACAAAGTTTTGGTGGAATTATCCCCTTATGATTTAACTCGCGGTCGTATTACCTACCGTTATAAGTAGACGTCAGAAGGAGGTTTTGGGGTGAAAGTCAGACCGTCTGTCAAACCCATTTGTGAAAAGTGCAAAATCATTAAGCGCAAAGGCAGAGTTATGGTTATCTGCGAAAATCCAAAGCATAAGCAAAAACAGGGCTAGCTGCATAAAAAGGTAAAAATGTGGAAATTCTAATTTTTATTTGTGAGAAGAAAGGGAGGTGCACATCCTGTGGCAAGGATTGCCGGAGTTGACCTGCCGCGCGATAAACGAGTGGAAATCGCGCTTACCTATATTTATGGTATCGGCCGTAAAACTGCACAGACCGTTCTCAACCAGACTGCAATCAATAAAGACACCCGTGTACGTGATTTGACGGAAGACGAAATCAACAGGCTGCGTGAGTATATCGTTAAGAATATTAAAACCGAAGGTGATTTGCGCCGGGAAGTGGCGATGAATATCAAACGCTTAATGGAAATCGGCTGCTACCGCGGCATTCGCCACCGCAAAGGGCTGCCTGTCCGTGGCCAAACAACCAAAAATAATGCACGGACACGGAAAGGCCCGAGACGGACGGTTGGCGTAAGGCGGAAAAAGTAAGATAGGGAGGAAAGAGTCTTGGCCGCACGTAAAAAATCAATGCGTCCCAGAAGGCGTGAACGTAAGAATATTCAACATGGCGTTGCCCATATTATGTCCACGTTTAACAATACGTTAATTACCATTTCCGATCTCCAGGGAAATGCTATTTCCTGGGCCAGTGCAGGCAGTGTCGGTTTTAAAGGCTCCCGGAAATCAACGCCATATGCGGCGCAACTGGCTGCGGAAAGTGCCGCCAAAGCCGCTATGGAGCACGGGATGAAAGAAGTGGAAGTCTATGTGAAGGGCCCCGGTTCTGGGCGGGAAGCGGCGATTCGATCGCTGCAGGCTGCCGGATTGGAAGTCAACCTGATCAAAGATGTAACACCGATTCCGCATAACGGCTGCCGTCCGCCAAAACGGCGCAGAGTATAACCAGAGGAGGTGCGACTTAGTGGCTAGATATACTGGACCTGTTTGCCGGCAGTGCCGCCGTGAAGGGATGAAATTATACCTGAAAGGTGAACGCTGCTATACGGAAAAATGCGCGATAGACCGTCGGAGTTATGCCCCCGGCCAGCATGGCCAGCGCCGCAGGGGAAAAGTTTCTGAATATGGTTTGCAACTGCGCGAAAAGCAAAAAGCACGCCGCATTTACGGCATCATGGAAAGGCAGTTCCGCAAATATTTCCGCGAAGCGGACCGCCGCAAAGGTATTACGGGGGAAAACCTGTTGCAAATCCTTGAGTCCCGTCTAGACAATATTGTCTACCGGATGGGGTTTGCCTTTTCCCGTCCGGAAGCCCGCCAGCTGATAAGACACGGCCATTTTACGGTCAACGGCAGGAAAGTGACTATCCCCAGTTACTTGGTTCGTCCCGGTGATGTGGTGGCGGTACGTGAATCCAGCCGCGGCAAAGGACGTTTTAAAGAACTGGCCGAGCTGACACGGAACCAGGGAACCATGGAATGGCTGGAAG
Organism: Bacillota bacterium; assembly: GCA_012522075.1. Classification (GTDB taxonomy): domain Bacteria; phylum Bacillota; class Dethiobacteria; order Dethiobacterales; family Dethiobacteraceae; genus DUUE01. The sequence goes on along the minus strand of JAAYLG010000094.1, from coordinate 5,729 downwards.
TGGACGGCGAAAACCTGACAGGAAAAGTAATTCGCCTGCCCAACAGAGATGAAATAGATATTCCCATTTCCGAGCACTTGATCGTCGAGCTCTATTCCCGCTAATTTGTTGCTTGGAAACAACCACCCTCGCGCTTGTTAATGGAATGGAGAAGGAGGGTTCTAAACTTTGATTGAAATTGAAAAGCCCAAGATTGAGCGAGTCGACGACGGTAATGTCAGTGCTTATGGAAAGTTTGTCATCGAACCGCTGGAACGCGGTTACGGTATTACACTGGGGAATTCTCTCCGTCGAGTTCTTTTGTCCTCGCTGCCGGGAGCAGCCATTACTTCAGTGAAAATAGAAAACGTGCTGCATGAATTTTCCACTATTCCCGGCGTGCTGGAGGATACTACGGAAATCATCCTTAATCTGAAACAGCTGTCACTGAAAATTCATTCGGATGAACCGCAGGTTTTAACCATTGCCGCTTCCGGCGCTGGAGAAGTTACTGCCGGAGATATACGTGTGCCCCCCGATGTGGAAATTTTAAACCCGGATCTGCATATTGCCACGCTGGAAGAGGACGGCAGTCTTTTTATGGAAATGACAGCCGTCAACGGGCGCGGTTATGTGCCGGCAGATCGTAACAAGGAGCCGGGACAGCCAATTGGCGTTATTCCCGTTGATTCACTCTTTTCCCCTATTCGCCGTGTGAATTACACTGTGGAAGACACACGTGTGGGTCAACATACCGACTATGACAAACTAACCATTGAAGTTTGGACAGACGGCAGTATTGAACCGGATGAAGCCATTAGTCTCGGAGCAAAGATTTTGGCGAAGCATTTAAGCCTCTTCATTAATCTGACAGAAAAAGTGGACGAGGTTGAAATTCTCGATGAAAAAGAAGAGGACGATAAAGCAAAAATTATGGAGATGACCATTGAAGAACTGGATCTTTCCGTCCGCTCCTACAATTGCCTGAAGCGAGCCGGTATTAATACTGTCTACGAACTGGTGCAGAAAACGGAAGAGGAAATGATGAAAGTAAGGAATTTGGGCAAGAAGTCACTGGAAGAAGTAACGAGCAAACTGGCCGAGTTGAATCTCAAACTGCGCGACAGCAATGAATAAAGGAGGGAGATGCCATGGTATTGCGGAAATTCGGACGCCGCAGCGATGCCCGGCGTGCCATGCTGCGCAATTTGGCCACATCCATGATTCTTACCGGCAGAATAAAGACGACTGAAGCCAAAGCAAAGCAGCTGCGCAGTATTGCCGAAAAAATGATTACCCTGGGCAAACGTAACGACCTTCATGCTCGCCGTCAGGCACTGGCTTATCTCCTCGATGAAAACGCGGTGAAAAAATTGTTTGATGATATAGCCCCGCGCTATGCAGATCGCCAAGGCGGTTACACCCGCATCCTTAAACTGGGTACCCGCCGCGGCGATGCCGCTGCAATGGCGATCATCGAGTTTGTTTAGAGATAAATAGTGCCATAAGAAAATCGACTCTCGTTTGTCGATTTTCTTTGCATAGAGCCTTTTTGCCTAACCTGTGTACCGGGGGGTGAGTCCAATCGAAATTATCCGCGCCAAGGGGCTTGGCTTCAAGTACCAGCAGGCAGACACGGGGGAATGTTGGGCACTGCGTGATATATCTTTTACCATAAACAAGGGGGAATTTATCGTTATCCTCGGCCCCAACGGCTCGGGGAAATCAACCCTGGCAAAACACCTGAACGCCCTGCTATTGCCCACCTGCGGCGAGGTGTGGGTTAACGGGCTGTTGACCAGCGATGAAGCCAACCACTGGCAGATACGCCAACTTGCCGGCATGGTTTTTCAAAATCCTGACAACCAGATTGTGGCCACAACGGTGGAAGAAGATGTAGCTTTCGGTCCGGAAAACCTGGGTGTTCCTTCCGCGGAGATCCGCGCCCGGGTTGACGAAGCGCTGGAACTGGTAGGGATGGCCGGTTATAAGAAACATGCCCCCCATTTACTATCCGGCGGCCAAAAGCAGCGCGTTGCTATTGCCGGTGTAATTGCCATGCGGCCGGAATGTCTCATTTTGGATGAACCAACGGCCATGCTGGACCCGCGAGGCCGGATAGAAGTGATGGAAACAGTTCAGAGATTGAATAAAGAAGGGATAACCGTCATTCTGATTACGCACTTCATGGAAGAAGCTGTTATTGCCGACCGCGTTATGGTGCTGGCAGACGGGCGCCTTGCGATGAGCGGAACTCCCGCAGAAGTTTTTATGCGTGGTGACGAACTGCGTGCCCTGGGGCTGGACACCCCTCCGGTAGTCAGGCTGGCACAGGAACTGCGCCTGGCAGGGGTGGAACTGGCACCTTCTGTGCTGACGGTGGAAGAGCTGGTGAGCGAGTTATGCAGATAAAACTGGAAAATGTGAGCCATACTTATATGCCGGGGACACCGTTTGAAACCAGGGCTTTAATAGATATTAATTTGACCATTGAGCAGGGGGAATACCTGGCTATTATCGGACAGACCGGTTCGGGTAAATCTACCCTGGTGCAACATTTAAACGGACTGCTTAAACCTACTTCGGGCCGGATTCTCATTGACGGCAAAGAAGTGGACAAAACCGCTTACAGAGAGATCAGGCGTCGCGTGGGGTTGATTTTTCAGTTTCCCGAACAGCAGTTATTTGCGGAAACCGTTTTTGAAGATGTGGCGTTCGGTCCGAAAAACCTGGGTCTGCCGGAGGCGGAAGTCAGGCGCCGCGTGGAAAATGCCATGCTGCTGGTAGGCTTGGACCCGCAGGAATTGGGAGATCGTTCCCCTTTTACTCTGTCCGGCGGGCAGATGCGCCGGATAGCAATGGCCGGTGTCCTGGCCATGGAACCGGAAGTTTTGATTTTGGATGAACCTGCCGCCGGTCTGGATCCACGCGGTAAAAAGGAAATCCTGGATCAAATCGATCGCCTGCACCGGGAGGAAGGCCTGACCGTGGTCCTGGTCTCGCACAGCATGGAAGACGTGGCCAGCCGGGCGAAACATCTCCTGGTTTTGGTTGACGGACGGCAGAAAATGTACGGCACACCGGCGGAAGTGTTCCGTGACGGCCAGGAATTGGCGGAAATGGGGCTGGGTCTGCCGCAGATGTGTCTTTTGATGCACAAGCTGCGGGCGGCCGGCAAAGACGTGCCAACGGACATTTTTACGGTGGAAGATGCCCGTGATGCCATTTTGAAAATGCTGGGGGTGCCGCAAACATGAATATGTTCAGAAGCATTACCATCGGACAGTATCTGCCCGGTGACTCCCTGCTGCATCGCCTTGATCCGCGTGCCAAATTTATTGCTCTTTTACTCTTCATCGTTGCCATTTTTCTTGTCAACACGTATTGGGGATATTTAATCCTGGCTGTGATTGTAACCACATTCCTGTTTACTTCCGGGATTCCCCTCTCTTATTTCTTCCGTGGCTTGCGACCAGTCTACTATATTATGCTTTTTACCCTACTGATTCATATTTTCTTTACCAAGGGCGGCAGCGTCCTTTTGCGGCTGGGGCCGGCCACCATTGATTCTTACGGCATTTATTTAGGTTTCTATATGGTTTTACGCATTATTTTCCTGGTGGTATCCACTTCGCTGCTGACGCTGACCACTTCTCCCATTGCCTTGACCGATGCCCTGGAATACTTCATGAAGCCGCTTTCATACCTGGGTGTACCGGCGCATGAAATAGCCATGATGATGACCATTGCCCTCCGTTTTATACCTACGCTGATGGAAGAAAGCGAAAAAATTATGAAGGCGCAAATGGCACGCGGGGCCGATTTTGAGAGCGGCAATATCATTAACCGGGCGAAAAATTTGGTTCCTTTGCTCGTCCCGCTTTTCGTCTCTTCCTTTCGCCGTGCCGATGAACTGGCTATTGCCATGGAAGCCCGCTGCTACCGCGGCGGCATGGGGAGGACCCGCCTGCGTGAATTGCAAGCCACTCCCCGCGACTTTCTCGCCGTCGCTGTAGCCGGCCTTATCATCGCCGTTATTGCCGGCACCGGGCTCTAACTTGGGGTCAGGCCGAAACAGGATTTTCAGGAGGAGGCGGTGCTGTGCCAAACATAAAATTGACGCTTTCCTATGACGGGACCAATTATCACGGTTTTCAACTGCAGCAAAATGCCGATACTATCCAGGCAAGGCTGGAGCGGGCCATTGAAACTGTTTTTGGCATGCCACGCCGTATTACGGCAGCCGGCCGGACAGATGCAAGGGTTCATGCCTTAGGTCAGGTGGTAAACTTTCATGCCGACACGCGTATACCTGCCAACCGCATCCCGTACGCCCTGAATTCAGTCCTTCCCGCAGACATTGTTGTGACTGACGCCGCCTTTGTTCCCGACGACTTTCATGCCCGTTACAGTGCCAAAAGTAAAGTCTATCGTTACTATCTTGACTGTGCACCCCATCCGCGGTTACTCACCAGGCATTACGCCTATCACGTCCGCCGGCCGCCCGCTCTTGCCCGCATGCAGCAAGCCGCATCCACATTGGTGGGGGAGCATGATTTCCGTTCTTTTATGGCCGGCGGCAGTCCTGTCAAAAGCACAGTGCGCAAGCTGCTGCGGCTGGATGTAGAGGAGCATAAGCAATACATCATTATCACGGCAGAGGCCAACGGCTTTTTGTACAATATGGTCCGCATTATTGCCGGAACTCTGCTGGAAGTGGGCTGGGGCAAAAGAGACCCGGACCTCCGTCCTGTACTGACGGCACTTGACAGAAATGCAGCCGGTTACACAGCACCGGCGCATGGTTTGGTGTTGGTGGAGGTAAAATACGAGTGATCATGCAGGTGCCCGGCTGTCATGAGATTTGCTTGACAGGCAGGATGCCATATTATAAAATATCGTTGTGTCTAGCTGCCGTTTCCCGCCCCGTGAACGGCGGTTTGCCAGCTGTCAATGTAAGGAGGATAAGTATGCGCACCACATATATGCCACAGAAAGGGCGGATTGAGCGGAAGTGGTACGTGATTGATGCCGCCGGCAAGCCCTTGGGCAGGTTGGCCACCGAAGTTGCCCGCATACTTCGCGGCAAACATAAACCTATCTATACACCCCATCTTGATACCGGGGATCATGTGATTGTCATAAATGCAGACCAGGTTGTTTTAACCGGGAAAAAAGCAGAACAGAAATTTCATTACCGCCACTCCGGTTATCCCGGTGGTTTAAAGAAAGTTTCCTACGGCACCCTGCTTGAGACCAAACCGGAACGTGCTGTTATGTTGGCGGTAAAGGGGATGTTGCCCCACAACCGTCTGGGACGGGCAATGCTGAAAAAAGTCCGTATTTATGCGGGCAGTGAACACCCGCATGCAGCCCAGCAGCCTGAAGTTTGGACATTTTAGGGTAGAAGGGAGGAAACAATAACATGGCATTAACGCAATACTACGGTACCGGCCGCAGAAAAAGTGCGGTGGCCCGCGTCCGTTTAGTCCCCGGGACCGGAGAGATAATAATCAATGAAAAACCTCTTGACCAGTATTTTGGTCTGGAAACATTAAAAGTGACTGTTCGTCAGCCGTTGTTGCTTACAAATACCTTGGATAAATTTAATGTTATTGCCAGGGTGCACGGCGGCGGGACTACCGGGCAGGCGGGTGCAATCCGTCATGGTATTGCCCGGGCGCTGTTGCAGGCGGAAGAAAACTATCGTTCCATCCTGAAACGCGCAGGGTTCCTTACCCGCGACCCGC
>JAAYLG010000093.1 GCA_012522075.1 Bacillota bacterium | reverse complement strand
CGCTGGGCGGCGTCAAACCGGACGGAACGGATGCCACCAATGCCGTCACCTATATGATGCTGCAGTCTTCCGGGCGGCTGCTGCTGCATGACCCGCCGCAGGCGCTGCGCATTCACAAAGGCACTCCCCCTGAGCTGTGGGAGGCGGCCATTGAAACTACCAAGCTGGCCGGCGGCGTTCCCACGTTTGAAAATGATGATGTCATCATCCCGGCCTTGATGAGCCGCGGCCATACACTGGAGAGCGCCCGCAACTATTGTTTGATCGGCTGTGTGGAACCGGCAGGAACGGGTAATGAATGGCCTGCCTGTGGAGGCATCGGCGTAGACACTTATTTTAACCTGGCCAATATTTTAATCCTGGCCATTAATGACGGCTATAACCCCATGCCCGGCCGCTACGGCGAACCGCCGCGCCGGGAGCGTTGCGGCCTGCCGACAGGCTACCTTTATGAAATGGAAACCTTTGACGATGTGCTGCACGCTTTCCAGGCACAAATGGAGTTCTTTGTCAAATGGTTTGCCGGCTGCATTAATGCTTTTGAATACGTTGCCCGGGAAATCTTGCCCCAGCCCGTCGTTTCCGCCACCATGGACGGCTGCATGGAAAAAGGGATGGATGTGATGTACGGCGGGGCTGAATATAACTCCACCGGCATAGCCGGCATTGCCATCGGCAACGTGGTCAGCAGCCTGGGGGTTATTAAGCACTGCATTTTTGACAAAAAAATCTGCACTGCCCGCGAACTGTATGACGCCCTGATGAACAACTGGCAGGGCTATGAAGACCTGCACCGTTATATCCGCTACGAGGCGCCGCATTACGGCAACGGTATTAAGGAAGTTGACCGGTATGCCAAATGGGTAGGAGATATTTTTGCCGCTGCGGTTAATTCCTGCACCGGTCCCCGGGGTCGTTTCAGCGCCGGCCTTTACCCGGTAACGACAAATGTTATCTTCGGCAAAATGACGGCTGCCACCCCGGACGGGCGTTATGCCGGTGAACCGTTGGCCGACGGGATTTCCCCGGTCCAGCAGATGGATAGAAACGGCCCCACGGCCATTCTGGTTTCCGTTTCCAATATTGACCAGAAACAATACCCCAACGGCACGTTGCTGAACATGAAATTCCATCCCACCTCCATGCGGGGTGAAGAGGGCGTTACCAAGCTGAAAAATTTGATCCAGGCTTATTTTGACATGGGCGGCATGGAGATGCAAATCAATGTGGTCAGTGCCGAGACGCTGCGCGACGCCCAGAAGAACCCGGACAACTATAAAAACCTCATCGTGCGTGTGGCAGGCTTCAGTGCCTACTTTGTCGAATTGCATATTGACAGCCAAAATGACCTGATTCGCCGGACAGAACTGGCCATGTAAGCCTGAGTAAAAAGCAGGGCTGCCTCGTGCCGGGGCAGCCTGTTTTTTTGCACCGAGCGAGGCTTTGCCGCCGGCTGGCGCGTAAGTTTTATTTTATTTATTAACAGCAGGAACGGGGGCAAAAAATGAAAGAGAAAAACTGTTTTGTATCATGGAGCGGCGGGAAAGACGCCTGCCTGGCTATGTATAAGGCTTGCAGGCTGGGGTATAAGCCGCGCAAGCTGGTTACCATGTTCAGCAAAGAAAGGGGCATCAGCTCGGCCCACCTGCTGCCGGAAGCGCTGATTAAAGCGCAGGCGGCCGCTTTGGGTATGGAGAGTGTCATCGGCCGGGCTTTATATCATGAGTATGAAGCAGTCTTTATAGAAATCCTGCGGGAGCTCTCAAAAGAACAGATTACTTATGGAGTTTTCGGTGACATTGACATTGAGGAACACAGGCAGTGGGAAGAGAAGGCGTGCTGGCAGGCGGGGCTTTCGGCAGTGCTGCCGCTCTGGCAAAGGGACAGGAAGGCCCTGGTGGAAGAGTTCCTTGCCCTTGGTTTTAAAGCCAGGATTGTGGTGGTGAATACCGCCATGTTGCCGGCTGCTTTCCTGGGCCGTGATTTAAGCCTGGAGGTGATGGCGGCCATAGAAGCGGCGGGGGCGGATGCCTGCGGGGAAAACGGCGAGTACCACACCGTGGTGTATGACGGACCGCTTTTTCAAAAACCGGTGGCCATCCGTACCGGCGGGGATATAATCCCGGCAGGCGACAGTTATGCAGGGTTGGCGGTACACGCATGCTGATTGCGGTGGGGCTCGATATGTTAGACCCGGTTGTAACGCAGAAAATCATTGATGATGTGATTACGGCCGGCCGGTATGAGTTGTTTCGCGACCTGCTTCTGGCCTTTCTTGGCATCACACTGGGGAGGGCTCTGCCCTGGAGTCACTGCGCCGGCAGATGGGAGTTATTATAGCCCACAGGCTTTCCACCATTCGCAATGCTGACAGAATTTTTGTTATTGAGGGCGGCCGCATAGTAGAAACGGGCACCCACCGGGAACTGCTGGCGCGAAAGGGCCGCTACTTCCGACTTAACCAGGCACAATACAAATTCCTGTACGAAGGTGCATAAGAAAAAGCCGGCGCCCGCCTGGGCACCGGCTTTTTCCTCTTCGGGCAGCAACTGTATAAATCCCCGGCAGGCAGGGAAAGTGTAAATATCTGCCAAAACATTCTGATAGCGTGTTATAATAAAGACGAATCAATTATGACGGGGAGGGTATGCAGATGGTTCAATACGGCTCGGAGGTTGTTAGCAAGTACGGACTGCCTCAGCAGTTTGCGAAAAAAGGCATTGCCGTGGCAAAAACAGTCAGCGAAGCACAAAGAGAAATTAAGGTTATCCGCGAAACGGATGTCATTGTGGTAGGTGGAGGCCCCGGCGGCATAGCGGCGGCAGTGGCGGCAGCGCGTACCGGAGCTGAAACGATTCTGCTGGAGAGATACGGTCACCTTGGCGGCATGTCCACCGGCGGCCTGGTTAATATTATCCCCAATTTGAGCGATATCTACGGGGAGCAGTGGATTGGCGGTTTTTGCCAGGAAGTGCTGGACAGGCTGGCGGCGCGCGGGGCGGCGTGTTTCCCCGAGAAAAGCTGCTGGGGCAAAAGTGAAGCGCCGGTTGTCGATACATACCTGAAAGCAAATATGATGCACTTTTATATCCGGAAGAACAGGGAAGGGAAATATGTAGTCCTGTATACGGCGGTCATAGACCCCGAAGTTGCCAAGGATGAGCTGAACGCCATGGTTTTGGAAGCCGGCGTCGAACTGCTATTGCATTCCTGGGTTGTAGCGCCCATCATGGACGGCAATACGGTAAAGGGCGTTATTATGGAAAGCAAGTCGGGGAGGCAGGCACTCCTTGGCAAAGTGGTGATTGATTGCACCGGCGACGGGGATCTGCTCCCGGCAACCGGAACGGAGACGACAAATTATCTGCCGCCCGGTACCAGAATAGCACAGTTTGGCTTTGTCTACTGGATTTGTAATGTTGACCTGAATAAGTACGATGAATTTATGAATGCAGAGCCGGAAAAGTATAAAGAGGTAGTCCGGAAAATCAGCAGCCTGGGGGGATCCGTGCGCTTCTTCCGCGGCCTGCTCCGGCACCAGGAGGGTGTTGTCTGGATCCATCGCCTGATTGGCTCTGTCAACCAGACTGACGTGGAAGAGATGACTTATATTGATGTGAAGACACGAAAAGAGTCCGTCAGGAACTGGGAATTGCTGCGCGCATACATGCCGGGCTTTGAAAAGAGCTTTATCATGCTTACTGCGCCGCAGCTTGGCACATCCGGCGGGCGCAGGATCGTCGGCGAATATTATCTTACCGCCAAAGACATGGACACGGACCGGCCGTTTGATGATACCATCGCCATCTTTGCGGACAACGACCGCGGCGAGCAGTCGCTGCGCTACCCCAGGACATACATCCCCTATAGGGCGCTGGTGCCGAAAAAAACGGAGGGTTTGCTCGTGGCCTGCCGCGCCTTCTCCGCCGACCATGATTTCAGTGAATTTTTCAATCTGATACCGCACTGCATGTGTTTCGGCCAGGCAGCCGGGACGGCGGCCGCCATTGCGGTACAAGACGGCGTTCCTGTCAGAAATGTTGATTTTACCGCTTTGCGCACCGCCCTGCTCAAACAAGGCGTCATCCTGCCGTAAGCGTTAGATCTCTTTCCTTTTGCTGAAAGGTGTCATAGGGGAAGGGCAGCGCTAGCGGCTCTCGGAACAGTAAAATCCCATCCCGTCAAGCATAATTTTGCCCGGGCCGCCGGAAAAGTGCAGTGTGATTTGACTGATGTCCGCCGGATTAAAATCCGAATCCAGGCGGGCAAAAGTGTCCAGGGGTAGATCAAAGCTTTGGAAGATGGGTTCTGTTGCCGCTTTGTATTTGCCGTTCCGGAAGTAAGGGTCGAGCAGGGATATTTTGCAATATTGCGTATAAACCGGGGGCGGAACGGGCAGGAAACTGTCCAGGGGCAGGCGAACAGCCGCCCCTGCTTTAATTTCCACATCTATCTGCGGCGTGCTGTCGCCGCGTTTGTCTCCTGACCTGTCTAGCCCCAGGGTGGCCAGGGAAAAGCTTAAAACGGCGGGGGTGCCCGGCAGGTGTTGCCTGCAGTACGTCTCGGGTAGGGAAACGGTGTAGCATGCCTTATCTTCCCAGGCCAGCACTACCCCGTCCCTGCCCCTGCTGTTTCCCCGCCTGTCGAGAACGGTTTCCACCTCAAAGTAACTTGTTCCCTCCGCCGTCGCCGTAACGCCGCCTGTAAAGTCCGTTTTGCCGGCATTACTGTGAAACACGAGCAGCGGCAGGTAGTCGCTGCCGGTAAAATGACTGAGATATCGGGCTTGCGGCAGCCACTTGCCACCGTAGCGCCAGTCACGGAAGAGGGGCAGGTATTCCTGCCTGCCGTGGAGCACCGTTTCCAGGAAAGCGGCAAGATAGATTTTGGCTATTTCCTGTTGCGCTGCCGGCGGTATGGTTTGTTTTTGGTTTAAAAGCAGGCCTTTGGGCAGGGAACTGTCAAGACGACCCCAGGCGGTATTAAATTGGCTATGGTTTGCCCCGACGATATAGAGGGAAGCTTTAAAGCATTCCGAGCCGCGGGAAAAGGTAACCCGCCTGTATTGACGGTCACCGCTAAATGAGTTGACATCGCCGTCCTGTGAGCCGTGCAATACGAGATAGTAGATATCACGCAGGAAAGCTTTTTTCCCATCCACCGCTGAATCGGTGGGCGCCAGGGCGGCCACAGCCTTGATATGAAAAGAGGCAAAGCGGGCAAGGGTACTGTCGTCGGCAAACCATTTTTGGTAATCGGCCGCCATGGCGGCCGCCTGCCCGCCGCGGGAATGTCCCGCCACCGCCACATTGTTCCAGTCCACTTTGCCGAAAAAAGGGTTTCCTTCACTCTGATGGAATTCTTCAATTTGCAGCAAGTGGTGAATCAGATGCCACGCCCGCAATTTCATGTTTTCATCCGGTATGCCCGACCAGGAGGAATAATTCAGGAAATTCTGATCCACGGAAACTGTAATGAAACCGCGGCCGGCCAAAAGTTCCCCAAGGTAAGCGTAGCCTGTGTCGGAGAATTCCTCCATGGTATGGTTTCCGTGGACAATAAGAAAAAGTGGAAAGGGTCCCTCTCCTTCCGGCAGCCACACGCGCCCGTTCAGGGGCAGTGCTTTTTCATCAAAACCCCAAAAAAGCGTACGCAGGCGCGGCCAATCCGCAATATAAGCCGAACCGTCCACGGTGCGGGAGATGAGGGTCACGTCCTTGCCGAATTCCGGCCGGTGCTTGTCAGTACCGCTGCCGTATGTAAAATAGCTGAAGCGGTAAGGCCCCGGGTTGGCAGGGTTTAAGGCGGCATCCGCCCCGCCGGTAAAATTGTCTGCAGGCAGGGCGGGGGGAGAGCTGTCGGGGAGAAAAAGGAGCAGGGAAGCGGCTGCAAGCAAAAGTAAAAGCAGTGCGGCTTTCCGGCTGCGGCGAATTTCGGCGGCCCGGAAAAAAGCATAAAGCAGTCCTGCCGCAGTGCCGGAGAGGGAAAAAAGGGCGGCCATAACGAAGGAAAAGAGTATGCCGGACTGGGCACTGGCAAAAACGTAGTACGTCAGTGCAGCGGCGACGGTAAAGCCGGCGGCGCAGACACGTGGTATGGGCAGGCAGAGCAGGGAAAAGAGCACGGCCACTGCCTTTGTTGCCAGGGCAAAGAGCAGAAAGTGCAGGGACAGCCCGACGGCAAGGTCAAAACCTACGCCCAGACCCGTGGGAATTCCCAGGATGCCGAGGACGGCGGCTGCAGTAGCAGCCAGCCGGAGACCGCAAGTTACATTCCGCCAAAAAGGCGTATCGTTTTGAGGAACTTGTGCAATGCACAACTTTAGCCGGTGCAAAAGTTTTTTCACAGCAACCGCCCTTTCACAGGAGATGCTTTTATATTCCTTAAACAGCTGCACATTTCCTTTTAGAAAGAGTAAAGGGCAGCTTTCCTTGCTGGCCTACTGTAGCGGCGCCCGGGAAATTGTCATAAACTCATCTCGCTGGCGGGAGGCATCATGCAACCAAGGCAATATATGCAGAAAAAAGTAGTGAGTGCATAAGAGAGCACTGCAAGACGATAAAAAAGGCGGGCTGATTGCACCGGAAGTCAGCCTGCTTTTTTGTCGCCGGTGTACATCCCGTGTTTTGTCCGAGGAGCACTTTTACCTTCACTTACATAGAATGAGTAAGAAGCCAGTTAAAAGGAGCCGAAGTCATGCCTAATAGCCCGGATCTTTCTCCGCTGCTCTCTTTGGTTGAGAACGGGGAAATAAAAGAAACTCTTAACCGTGTCGGCCGGTTGCTGGAAGCGCGTACTGCGGATAAAACAAATTCCGCATATCCGGTGGCGGGCGCATTGGTCAACCATGTTGACCCCGGAATCAACCTGCTGTTGGCAATTACACCTTTCCTTTCCGAAAGTAAAAGGAGCAAAGTGGAAACATTGTTAAAGCCGCTTAATGTCCTGTTTTTTCTCCGGCAGTTTCTTGCCATGGCCGACCGGGAGGACGGTATCTAGCGGCTTTCTCCTTGGCTGAGAGAAGGGCTGCCGGTGGTTTTCCCCCAGCACAGGTAAACGGAGGCCGTAAGTTGGACGTCACTATCGGTTACAGAAAGCGGAAAACGGCCGAAAATCAAAATCCCCGGCACTCAGATCTTGCCGCTGCGGCTCCGGCAAGTGATGCGGGAGCAACCGGTTCCGGAAAAGCAGCCATTTTGCTGGCCGAGTCGGCCGTGAAGAGATTTCCAGCCAAAGAAACGGCGGGGACAAAGGTGGCTGCACCGGAAAAAGCAGAAGCCAAGCCCGGTGAAGCGGCGGCGGAGGAACGGGAACAAGTGCCGCCGGCAAACAGCGGACGGGATGAACAGGCTAATTTGCTGCTTTTTTTGCTTGTTTTAATTCTGCTGCCGGGTGCATCCCGGCGGCAAACTGATGAGGTGTACAATGACGGTGAACGGCTATCGTGATTTATACCGTCTGCTGGAAAAGGTTGAAACAAACAGTGTTATTGACAGCATCTGTCATGTCTCTCTGCTTTTGGGCAACCCTAAGGAGGCGGAGCGGGCAGAAAGCGCCATCAGGAATTTTTTGTCCCAGGGAAAAGAAAACCGGGCGGTGAAGCTGCTGGCTGCTCTAACGCCGTATCTCTCGCACAACAGGCAGTTAAAACTGCGGGAATATCAAAAAATACTGCATGCTGTCAACCTGTTTACAGCCCTGAAGCAAAAAGAGTCGTTGCGCCCGCGGGATGAAGAGCGTAAATAATTTAAGCAGCAACCTTTTGTTGCAGCATTTCTGCTGCCTGAATTTCAGCCTCCTTATCACCAAAAAAATGCCCAAAACATAAAATATCGTGGGTACCCACGATAGTAAAGCCAAAAAGGAGTGAAACTGAAATGGCAGGTAATATTTTTGGCGGCGGTCAGGGCCGCGACAATAATTTGCTGCTGTTGATCCTCTTACTGATTTTGCTGTCAGATAACAGGAATAACTGTGATAACGACATTCTGCTTATTATCCTGCTGCTCCTACTGTTCTGTGACAACGGTTTAAATACCCGCGAAAGCTAACGCTTGTTTCTTTCTTCTTCTCCCCGGGGCGGGTGCCTCCGCCGGGGCCAAACGGAAAATAGACAAGATAAGCCCTGTTTTGCTTTTGCAAATGGCAGGGCTTACATAGAACCTGCATCCCGGTGCGGGTTTTTTTACTTGAGTAATTCGCAAGGAGCGCCGTAAGAAGTCAGTTGTCCGTGGCGCCAAAGCCGCTGAAAGCCAGCTTGGCCAGGGCGCCGGCAATTTCCTCCAGGTTAAAAATAATCCGGTGGGTGGACATGAGTGAAAAAATGTCAAGCTCCTGCATATGTTCCACCTGCCAGTATTTCAGGCGTTCCCGGACTTTGTCCCTGGCTTGCTTGATCGCATCCGCCTGCTGTTTGATCACAGGCTGCAAATCCGGGTTATTTTCTCCTATGAACCGGAAAACATAGCGGTGCAACTCGGCCAGCATGCGGGCAAGTTCCTGTACGGACTGGATAAGCTTCTCAAACTCGGGACTGCGGACATGTCCCAGGCCTTGAGCAGCCTGTTTTCTTTTATACTGCCAGCGGCGCTGCGCCACTTCCACTATGTCATGAATTCTATCTGTCACCTGCTGCAGAAAACGGACGCTATTTTCATAAAGGACGACTTCCTTGAGATCAACACCTTCCAGAATGGAGCCAAAGCGGGTTTCCGCCCCCGCTTTCAGGTAATCCAGTTCACTGAGCAGGCGCCCAATTTCTTTCTTTTTTTCTTCCAGTTCAGAAAATGCCTGCACGGCCGGCTCTTCCCGGTTGACGGCATAAGCTTCCACTGCCTTGAGATAAAGTTCAGGGAAGCTGTCGGTAAGCTCTTTTAATTCTTGGCGGAAAGTGGCATGGTGCCTGGGCGGCGCCAGCAGGATATTGGTGGCAGTGGCTGCAGCAATGCCAATCAGCGTGCTGGTGACACGCCCCACAGTGTAGATAATTACATTTTCCGCCTCTCCCAACATAATGGCTGTTACTGTCAGGGCGGCCAGCACTATCCCGTCCAGCCAGCGCAGCTTTTGAAAAAGAGTGATAAGGACAATGACGGCCAAACCCAGGACAAGCAGGTTGGAACCGAAAAGGAAATAGAGGACCAGGCCGAAAAGCCCGGCCACAACTGTTGTTTTCGCCCGGTCAAAACCTTTCTGCAACCCCACTGTTATGCTGGGCTGAATACAGATTGCAGCCGCTGTTCCTGCCAGGATAGGGAGTGAATAGGGGATGTATTTTGCTAAAAAAACGGACAGAGTTACGGCAATTCCTGTTTTTAGTGTACGCGCTCCCGGGAAAAAGGATATCCGCTTTTTAGTTTGCAAGGCTTTCACCACCGCCTGTTTATATTTTCCTATTCTACCGGCCGACCCGGTACCTGTCAAGGAATGGCGAAGCGTCGATAGTGTCAAGCCACTATAGGTTTTAGGAGAGCCTCACATCACTCACACTACGCCAGGTTCATTTAATATTTTCAAAACAGATCGAGTAAAGTTGCTCCCACCCTTGAAAAGTGGCACATTGTT
>JAAYLG010000092.1 GCA_012522075.1 Bacillota bacterium | reverse complement strand
GTTGCTGGCTTTTTTACACTTTTGCCAAAGATTTTTTGCCCACGGCAATTATGAATTATAAATGAAAATGCAAACCAAGGATCGTCCAAGGTTTGCATTTCATAAGACTTTGTCTACAGTCTGAGCCCCGCAAGGGGCTCCCCGTTCTTAGAGCGGCATATTGCCGTGTTTTTTGCGCGGCCGATCCTCTTGCTTGGCAGCCAGCATGGACAGCCCCTGCAGGAGATAATGGCGTGTTTCCCGGGGATCAATGACCGCATCCACAAAACCGTTGGCAGCGGCAAAATAAGGGCTGGCATAACGCTCCCTGTACTCCCGTATTCTTTTTTCCCTTTCAGCGGCAGGATCAGCCGCCGCCTCGATCTCCCGGCTGGAGATGATATTTGCCGCCCCCTCCGGCCTCATTACGGCAATTTCCGCACCGGGCCAGGCAAAAACAAGATCGCCCCCCAGGGAACGGGAACTCATGGCAATGTAGGCTCCCCCGTAAGCCTTGCGCAGTATTACTGCAAGCTTCGGAACTGTGGCTTCGGCATAAGCAAAAAGCACCTTGGCCCCATGCCGGATAATGCCGCTGTGTTCCTGGTTCACTCCGGGAAGATAACCGGGCACATCCACAAAGGTGACGAGCGGCAGGTTGAAACAGTCACAGAAGCGGACAAAACGGGCAATTTTATCCGCGGAATCAATATCCAGCACACCGGCCAACACTTTTGCCTGGTTTGCCACTATTCCCACGCTGCGGCCTCCCAGGCGGGCAAAACCGACAACCGCATTGGCGGCAAAATGTTCTTGAATTTCAAAAAAATCACTGCCGTCCACCACGCGTCTGATAATATCACGCACATCATATGTTGTATCAGGGTCATCCGGCGGGATGCGGATCAGCTCTTCTGTGTCCAGGGCCGGTTCCTGCACCTCCGCCACAGGCGGTTCCTCCAGGTTGTTGGCAGGCAGGAAAGAAAGCAACTTCCTCAGTTTTTGGAAACAATCCTCCTCGTCACTTGCCTGAAAATGGGCAACACCGCTTGTCTGATTGTGGCGCATGGCGTCGCCCAATTCTTCCACAGTAATATTTTCTCCGGTGACAGCCTTGATGACTTGAGGGCTATTGACAAACATGTGACCGGTCTTTTCTACCATAAAAACAAAGTCACATAGGGCGGGAGAATAGACGGCGCCCCCTGTACACGGTCCCATAATTACAGAAATTTGCGGAATCACACCGCTGGCAAGAGTATTGCGGTAAAAAATTTCCCCGAAACCGTTTAATGCCCGAACACCTTCCTGAATTCTGGCACCGCCGGAGTCATTCAGGCCAATGCACGGTACGCCTGTTTTTAAGGCCAGGTCCAAAACTTTGCAGATTTTGGCGGCATGCGCCTCCCCCAGTGCCCCGCCGGCGACAGTATAATCCTGGGCATATATGTATACAGGACGGCCATCAATTGTACCGTAACCTGTAACCACCCCTTCCCCGGAACTTACGGAATCGTTTTCCCCGGCTTCAGCCTTGGCCTGAACAAAAACATCAAGTTCGGCAAAACTGCCCGGGTCCAGCAGCAAGGCAAGGCGTTCCCTTGCCGTTTTCTTCCCTTTCCTATGCTGGTCTGCTATACGTTTATCTCCGCCGCCCAACTCGATTTTCCGCCTGCGTTCCTGTAACAATTTGATCTTGTCCTCCAAAGTGACACCTCCTATGAAACTTAGAGCAGCGCATTTCTTATTATGATGTGATTATACTCTTTCCCTGATATATTTGACAATCTCATTTGTATGTGTTCCCGGCGGAAAGATGTTGGCGATGCCAACACTTTTTAAATGGGGAATATCTTTCTCCGGAATAACCCCGCCCGCAATTACCAATACATTCTCAGCCCCTTTTTCGCGCAAAAGTAAAGGTATAGCAGGCAGCACCTGCATGTGGGCGCCACACAGTGTACTGACACCCACAACATGCACTTTTTTCTCCAAGGCAAAGCTGACAATATCTTCAGGCGACTGGTGCAGGCCGGTATAAAAAACAGTCATACCAACTTCACGGAGAGCGTTTGCCACAACCTTGGCACCTCTATCATGCCCGTCCAGCCCTGCTTTGGCAATCAATACCCGGACTTCTTGCCCCGTATTCTTCGGCCGTTCCCCCTCACCCGTAATGTTACTGCACGGGCAGTGGTACTCACCATATACTTTCCGTAAAATGCCGCAGATTTCTCCTATCGTAGCATAGGCTCTAACCGCATTTAGGATAGCCGGCATAATATTGTCTGGGCTCTGTGCCGCTTTGCGCAGCTCAAGCAGTGCAGCAGCCACCTTTTTCTGATCTCGCTCTTTTTTCAATTTCTTCAGGGCCGTAAGCTGTTGTTCTGCAAACAGGGGATTCATTTCCGGCAGGTAACGCGGCGGTTGCTGTTCTCCCAGGTGGGTGTTTCTGCCAATAACCAGCAATTCCTTGTTTTCAATTCTTTTCTGGCAATCAAAGGAACTGCGTTCAATTTCCTGCTGTATAAAACCGTTTTCTATCGAGCTAACCGTTCCGCCCAGTTCTTCAATTTTGGCAATCAAGGCTGTCGCTTTTTTTTCTATTTCATTGGTAAGCGACTCAACATAATATGAGCCGCCCAGCGGATCAATACTGTTCATAATACCAATTTCATTGGCCAAGAGTTCCTGCGTGTAGCGTGCTACCAGTTCCGCCTGCACATTGGGGAGGGGGGACATGCTGTCACGGGGAGTGGTTTGCAATGACTGTGCACCCGCCAAAACTGCAACTAGGGCTTGATAGGCAACACGGATGGCGTTCAGATCGGGAAAACTCTCCGTCAGCGTAGACCCGGCCGTTTCTACATGCATCCGCATCTTTTGCGCTTCCGGGTTCATGGCTCCGAAACGGTTTTTCATAATTTTTGCCCACAGACGCCGGGCCGCCCGCAGTTTGGCTACTTCTTCGAAAAAATAAGCATGAGAGCTTAAATGAAATCTTATCTTGGCGGCAAAAGTATCTACCTGCAATCCCGCCTCTTGCGCGGCAGCCACATACGTGATGGCATTGGCCAGTGTAAAAGCCAGCTCCTGCACGGCATTGGCGCCCGATTCCCTGATGTGATAACCGGAAACGGCAATGGGGTGCCACTGCGGCGCGTGTTCAGTGCAAAAAGCTATCAAATCTGTTACCAGGCGGAGTGAATGCTTTGGCGGGAAAATATAGTTTCCACTTGCCACATATTCTTTTAAAATATCATTTTGAATTATTCCATATAACTTTTGCCAGGAAACACCCTGCTTTTCAGCAAGCACAAAGTACATGGCCATAATAACCGGTGCAGGTGCAGAAACAATTAAAATGGTTATTGCTTGGTCCAGAGGAATACCGGCAAAAAGTGTTTCCATGTCGGCAAGGGAATCAATGGCTACACCCACCCGGCCCACTTCCCCATAAGCCATGGGATGGTCGGAATCATATCCTAATTGTGTCGGCAAGTCAAAAGCAACAGGCAGGATATTGACACCATTTGCGAGCAATTCATGAAATCGCTTGTTTTGCTCACTGGCGCTGCCCAATCCCAAACTTTGCCGCACTCTCCAAGGCCGGCCGCGATACATGGAAGGAGTAATTCCCCGGGTGAAAGGGTATTCCCCCGGGAAGCCAAGCTCTTCTTCGTAAGAGAAGTCAGCAAGATCCGCCGGTGTATAAAGGGGATCAATAGTAATATCGGAAGCAGTTTTGACGTGCTCCCTGTAAAAGGGCTTATTCCGGCCATGTGCTGCCAGTACCCGCTTCCAGCGCCGCTTTTTGACCCGCAACCTTTTTATTGTTTTCTGCTCAAACAAACCAACACCTCCGGTTTTAGTAATCAGGCTCAAACTGGGAAAACCGCTTAAATGTTGGCCTTATATTTTTTTAATTTGTTGTAAAGAGTGGCCAGTGATATGTTTAAGGCCTGGGCAGCCTTTTTCTTTCCTTCCAGGGTTTCACCAAAATGTGAGAGGGCCGCTTTGATCATAATTTGCTCCATTCTGTCCAGAGGCATAATTTCCGTGCCAAGACCCAGCACTTCCTTGCCGGCCTGCGGGATAAAAGGAATTAAATGCCTGGACTCCAGGACACTGCCGGTGGTAAGAACAATGGCTCGTTCCAGCAAGTCTTTCAGTTCATCCACATTGCCCGGCCAGTCATAGTTCACCAGCAACTGTTTGGCATCCGGTGTAATTTCTGTTATTTGTTTATTCAGCTTGTAGTTAATCATGGCTATAAGATACCTGGCCAGGAGCAGAATATCTTCCCGGCGTTTTCGTAGCGGAGGCAGTGTTATTTCCACGCCCCGCAGCAGATCATAAAGCTCTTCATTAAAAAGGCCTTTCTGCATGCGTGCCTTGAGATCGACACCGGTCGAGGCAATAATGCGGACATTGGCGTGCAGTAATTCTTCCCCGCCTACCCGCCGGTAAACACCGTCGCGCAGCAACCTCACAAGTTTTTTTTGCACATATTCATTAAAGCCTGCTATATCTTCCAGATAAAGTGTACCTCCCCTGGCCAGTTCCACTTTACCCAGGACGGTCCTGACTGCACCTGGAAAAGCGCCTTTTTCATGTCCGAAAAGTTCATCTTCAAGCAATTCTTCCGGCAAATCAGCACTGCTGACTTTAATAAATGTTTTGTGTCGTCTGGAGCTGGCCAGGTGGATAGCTTCGGCAAAGATGCTTTTCCCTGTCCCCGGCTCGCCGGAAAGCAGAACTGGGAGATCATTTTTGGCCGCCGATTTTCCCAATTCCACGGCGGAAGCAAAAAGTTTGCTTGTACCAATCAGGTCATCAAACGTTTTTCGTGCCCTGCACAACTGATCAATCCTGGCATACAGGTTCTCAATAATTGTTGTGCTGCGCTGTAACTCATCCATCAATTTCATGATATCAGTGACGGGCTGGAAGGTGACAACCGCACCTTCCACTTCTCCGTCCACCAAAATGGGGGCGGCATTGGCCACCACATCAACGCCTTCCACTTTCGTCCGATAACCGGTCACCGGTTTCTGTTTTATCAGTGTCTGGGCCAGGGCGCCATGCGGTGCAAACTCAAAAACATTATTGCCGATTCGTTCGTCTGCCGACATACCGGTAATGCTTTCATAAGCAGGGTTGGTATAAGTTATCACGCCGGAGTTGTTTGTAATTATTACGCCTTCTCTCACAGAATTCAACACAGTCTGGAGCTCGTTTAAAAGCTTTATTTTTTCCAGCTTGGATTTAATTATTGTCAACAATAAACTGCCCTTTGTGGCTTCCAGGACAGGAACACCGCGTTTCTCCATCTCTGCCACATGCTGCAGGATGGTTGGATCTCTCATTGTTACAATAATTACATCAGGCTGCTCAGCCGCTACAAGTTGTGTGAAGTTACCGGTTGCGACAATATTATCACGATGCGCAAGATTCATCCCGGGCGCACTGCTGTTACGGTCAACAATGCCAACGATCTTAACGGTATTGATGCCCCGCAAAACCCGGTATACCGCTACCCCTTCTTCATCTGCACCTACAATCACAACTTTTGTCAACTCCACGGCTATCACTCCAAATAATTTAATAATGTTTTAAATATTCAAATTTTCTTACGAAAATACCTGCTGTTAAAGAAAATTTTTCTTTTTTTTAAGGCAATAATTTTATCTTATAGCCATGGCGGCCTTTACAGGAGGCTGTCCGCAGTACAGACCGGGCATCTCAATCGCCTCCTATCCGGCCTTGCATTGGTAAAAGCCGCCGGAAAAACAAAAAAAAAAAGCGGCTGCATCACCGCAAGCAACCGCTTTCTCAAATCGTGTCTTTGCAAAGCGTTTATTATTGGCACAATACCGCTTTTATAATCTCCGCCGCTTCTTGTATATCGTCCATAGTCACATCCCTGTGGGTAACAAAGCGAACTGTATTGCAACTCTGCGCTCCGGCCAGAACGCCGTTGCTTCCGATCAACTCCAAAAATTGTCTGGCGGGCAGCTCCTTCAAATCCAAAAGCACAATATTGGTTTCAACTTTTTCCAGATCAACTTTCGCACCGGGCACACCTGACAGCGCGGCAGCTAAAGCGCGAGCTTTTTGATGGTCTTCGGACAATGAGGAAATATTGTTTAAAGCTAGAATCCCGGCCGCCGCCAGAATGCCTGCCTGGCGCATACCTCCTCCCAAAAGCTTACGATAGCGTCGTGCCTGTTCGATGAAAGTTTTTTCCCCGGCCAGGATGGAACCAACGGGCGCTCCCAAGCCTTTGGACAGGCAAAACATTACAGAATCGGTATAACACGTTAAATCAGTTACTTCACAGTCCAAAGCTACGGCCGCATTAAAAATCCTGGCACCGTCCAGGTGTACCTGCAGGCCGTATTCATGGGCCAGGCGATAGACAACAGCCATTTGTTCCGGCCGCATAACAGTGCCCCCGTCTGCATTCAAGGTGTTTTCCAGGCACACCAGGCGGGTTCTCGGCAAAAAGGGTGACGGTGGGCGGATAAAATCACCCATTATCGTACCGATTCCTTTTTCATTATGCAGGTCATCAACCGGATGCAGTTGTACACCGGACAATACGCTTGCCGCTGCCATTTCATAGTTAAAGATATGGGATTTTCTATCACAAATAACTTCCACGCCGCGCTCGCAATGCGTCATAATTGCCAGTTGATTGCCCATTGTCCCTGAAGGGACAAAAACAGCCGCTTCTTTCCCCACCAGTTCAGCCGCCAACTGCTCCAACCGGTTGACAGTGGGGTCCTCCCCGTAAACATCATCCCCGACTTCCGCTTCCATCATAGCCTTACGCATTGCCGCAGACGGTTTAGTAACCGTATCGCTGCGCAAATCTATTACTTTCACCCCTAAAAACCCCCAAGCAAAATGTTAAATTACGACACGTTACCCAGCAGTGTCAGACATATATTTACAATTATTTTTTCTTTTTTCCTTTTTCTTGGGAAAATTTTTACTTAAAAAAAAAATTCGAGAAGTTTGAAAGCGAAGACTGAACCCCTCTGCCGTAAACAAACAAAGGCGCCGGAAATTCCCGGCCGCCCAGCTTTACTTTTTACCCTGACAGTAAATGACACGTTTTTCCGTTATAATAATATCCACAGGCCAGTCCCAGGGATCCTCGGGCAATTCCTCTTCCAGCTGGACCTCAAAAGTCAGTGCTACAAGCGGTACATCACGGCGCAAACGGGGAAAGAATCGGTCATAATATCCCGCCCCGTAGCCCAACCGGCGCCCGGTCATGTCAAAGGCCACACCGGGCACGGTAACAAAGTCTACCGCCTGCGGCTCCACCGGTCGCAATGCTTCTTCTTTCGGTTCAGGTATCCCCCACACTCCCGGTGCCAGGTCGGCCCCCGGATCACGGATTTCCGAAAGGAGCAGCTCCTTTGTTGCCGGCACCGTTTTCGGGGCAATCACCCTTTTGCCGTGCGCCAGAGTACGGGGCACAAACTGCAGTGTTTGCACTTCTTTACCAAAACTGAGAAAATACATAATGTTGCCGGCGGACCGGTAGGCGGGCAGGGCAAAAAGCCGTTCGGCTATGGCTTCGCTTTTTGCCCTGACTTCTTCCCAGGACAGGCGGTCTCGCCTGGCAAGCACTTCTTTGCGCAGTTCCTTTTTACTCTTCATTTTTACTCTTCATTCCCCGCCTCCAAGTCTTTTGCCCTAATACGCACGGGCAAAGTAGACAAGATGCTTACCTTCACCGTTGCAGTAAACACATTTTTCCGCCTTTTCATTTTGCAGGTGGAAAGGAAGATTGCGGATCGTTGCTTTTGTTTCTTCTTTAACCGCCAGCTCGCATGCTTCCTGCCCGCACCAGCCGGAAATAATAAACCCGCGTTTTTCGGCAATAATCCTTTTAAATTCCTCGTAATCGTCGGTTCGATAAGTGTTCTTTTCCCGGAAGGCAAGTGCTTTGTTAAACATATTGGTTTGTATTTCCGCCAAAAGTTCCGGCACCCTTGCTTTCAGACTGCCAAGTTCCACTGCCTCTTTTCCCCCGGTATCACGGCGTGCCAGAATAGCCTGTCCCGCTTCCAGGTCACGCGGCCCAATTTCAAGCCGCAGGGGCACGCCTTTCATTTCCCATTCATTAAACTTCCAGCCGGGTGAATATTCCTCCCTGTCATCCATTTCAACCCGGATGCCGGCTATTTTCAGTTCTTCCGTCAACTCCACCGCTTTTTGCAGCACCGCCTCACGTGTTTTTTTCGGAGCAATGGGAACCACAATAACCTGGATGGGAGCTACTTTCGGCGGCAACACCAGGCCGCGGTCGTCACCGTGCACCATGATAATGGCACCCACCAATCTGGTAGATGAGCCCCAGGATGTCTGCCAGACATATTTGAATTCGCCGTCGCTGTCCAGGAAAGTTATATCAAAAACCGTGGAAAAATGTGTTCCCAGGTTGTGTGAAGTCCCCGCCTGCAGCGCTTTGCCGTCGCTCATCAGTGCTTCAATGGAATAAGTATGCATGGCGCCGGCAAATTTTTCTTTTTCCGTCTTTTTGCCGGTGATGACGGGAATTGCCAGGTCGTTTTCCACAAAGTCCCGGTAAACTTCCAGCATTTTCAGCGTTTCAGCCTCCGCCTCCTCCTGTGTGCGGTGGGCGGTATGACCTTCCTGCCACAAAAACTCCGAAGTACGTAAAAAAGGCCGCGTTACTTTTTCCCAGCGCACCACATTGCACCACTGGTTGATTAAAACCGGCAGATCACGGTAGGACTGAATCCAGCGGCGATACATTTCACAAATGATGGTTTCCGAGGTGGGACGCACCACCAGGCGTTCCGTCAGTTTTTCATTTCCGCCGTGAGTTACCCAAGCCACTTCCGGGGCAAAACCTTCCACATGCTCCGCTTCCTTTTGCAGCAGGCTCTCCGGAATAAAAAGGGGAAAATAAGCATTACGATGCCCGGTCTCTTTAATCCGTCGATCCAGTCCCTGCTGCATATTCTCCCAGAGGGCATAACCGTAGGGTTTGATGACCATACAGCCTTTAACGGGAGAATAATCCATCAGCTCCGCCTTCAAGACTACATCCAGATACCACTGGGAATAATCCTCACTTTGAGGCGTGATTTCCTTGACAAATTCTTTTTCTTGTTTTGCCATTCCCTCTTTCCTCCCTCTGCACCAGCCGGCGGCAACTTGCGCTGGAATTCTTTCAGATTATATCACAACCGTATCTCAGGGGTCAATTTGTCGGCTCCACTACGGTAAAAAGATCGGCTGCCGCAGCTCTCCTATCTACCTAAAATAAGTCCGTGGACAGGTATCGTTCACCCGTCTGGGGGGCGATCACTACGACACGTTTGCCGGCCCCCAGCCGTTTTGCCACCTGCAATGCGGCAAAAACGGCTGCCCCGCTGGAAATGCCGGCCAAAAGACCTTCTTCGGCCGCCAGGCGGCGGGCCGTGGCGTAGGCGTCCTCGTTTGTCACCGGCATGACCTCATCTACTACAGTCCGGTTAAAGACCGTGGGGACGAAGCCGGCTCCAATACCCTGTATTTTGTGGGCACCGGGCTGCCCGCCGGATAAGACCGGAGAGATAGCCGGTTCCACAGCGTATATTTTCACCTGCGGTATTTCCTTTTTCAGGACTTCACCGACACCGGTGACTGTCCCGCCAGTCCCCACCCCGGCTACAAATGCATCCAGTCTGCCGGCTGTTTGTTCCAGAATTTCCAAGGCCGTCGATTGCCGGTGGGCTTCCGGGTTGGCGGGATTGGAAAATTGCTGCGGCAGAAAATATTCGGGGTGTTCCTGCATAATTCTTTCCGTCTCCTCAATGGCGCCTTTCATGCCCAGATGTCCCGGGGTCAGGACTATTTCCGCGCCAAAAGCGCGCAGCAAGGCTCGGCGTTCCGCCGACATGGTGTCCGGCATCACGATAATCAAGCGATAACCGCGGGCCGCTGCCAGCATGGCAAGGCCGATGCCCGTATTGCCGCTTGTCGGTTCCACAATAGTGGCCCCCGGTTGCAACCTGCCGTCCGCCTCCGCCGCCAGAATCATACTGAGGGCAATACGGTCCTTCACACTCCCTCCCGGATTAAAAGCCTCCAGTTTAACCAGTACCTCCGCCATGCCGGTACCCGCCAGTTTATTTAAGCGGACCATGGGGGTGGAGCCGATCAGTTGCGTAATATCCTGTGCAACTTTCATTTTATCCCTCCTCGAGTCTCATGACAGCGCCGGACTGCAGGTGCTTCACACAGCTTCCGTGCCGGCACACCGGTCCGAATGGCGTCGCCGATATCAACAAGATTATTCAGTGCGGAACATTTGTTTGGCCTGCAACAGCTGTACCGCTTTAGCGGCCATATTTTTTGGCACTTTTACCACCAATTCACTTAAAAGACCGTCTGTAATGCCCAGACCGCTGCCTACCGAGTCGCGGTCCAGGACAACCGGAATCTTTGCCGCTTCCAGCATCCCTTTGACAACGATGGCTTCTTCGTAAGTCGTAGCCTCAAAGACTGCCGTCCACACACCATTATCATGGTTTCTCATAAGCAGCCTCCTTCCGGAAAGTAGCATTCCCTCTTTCCGGGTTTTTAAGCAACTGCCCCAATTTTTCGGCATACAAGTTTATTTGCGGCCCAGTTTTCCGGATAAAAATGTCTTGCCGGAAGCAAGCCCAAAGCCTAAAAAAGATTTATTTTTGGCAAAAGTTGTTTCAAGGGCATTAAGGACATAATCTATTTCTTCCCGGCTGACAACCAGCGGCGGCTCCAGGCGAATGACATTGGGGTTGTTCAGTGTGTAAGCCGTAATAATGCGGTGCTCATTCAAAAGCACCCCAGCCACCATGGAACCAAGATACTCACTTGCCAGCTTGTTTACTGCGCCGGCAATCTTGGCCAGCATTCCCTTGGCGGGCTGCTCAAATTCAATGCCGACAAGTAGCCCGCAGCCCCGCACTTCCCGGATCAGCCGGTATTTTTCCTGCAGGAGCCGCAACCCGTCCAAAAGATATGCGCCCAATTCCGCCGCCCGCCTTGGCAGGTCTTCTTTGTACAACACTTCCAGTGTAGCAATCCCCGCCGTGGCGGCCCAGGTATTCCCGCCGAAAGTTGATGTATGCAAAAGGCACTTTTCTATGCCGCCGTATGCTTTATTCCATAATTCCGCCGTGGTGATTACCGCGCCGATGGGCATGATGCCGCCCCCCAGTGATTTGGCCAGACATAAAATGTCCGGCTCCACCCCTTCATGCTCACAGGCAAACATTTTGCCCGTCCGGCCGAGACCGGTCTGGATTTCATCGGCAATCAGCAGAGTGCCGTATTTGTGGCACAAGGCTAGGGCCGCAGACAGATAGCCGGCAGGCGGTACAATGATGCCCCCTTCGCCCTGAATCGGTTCAACAATAAAAGCGGCCACATCTTCCGTTTTTAGCTGCTCTTCCAACGCCTCCAGATCACCGTAAGGAACCACATCGCAGGCAGGCAGCAGCGGTTCAAAATCTTTCCGGTATTTTTCTCTCCCCGTGACGGAAAGGGAGCCCATCGTTTTGCCATGGAAGCCGCTTTGGCAAGAGAGAATCCGCGTACGTCCCGTGGCAATGCGGGCCAGTTTCAGCGCACCTTCCACCGCCTCGGCCCCGCTGTTGCAAAAGAAAGTATTTTGCAGGCGGCCCGGGGTGATTTGCGCCAGATTGTGCGCCAGCGTACTGGCCGCCACTCCCATGCCCGCCTGCAATAAATTGGGCATGGCAGCCACTTTCTGCAAAGCTTCAATGACATAAGGGTGGTTATGCCCCAGGTTCAACGAACCGTAACCGCCGAGAAAATCAAGGTAACGGTTTCCGTCGCCGTCCCAGACGTAGACACCTTCAGCCCTGACATATTGCTTGTCAAAGTCCAATAGACCCAGCAGTGTACATAAACCGGGGTTCATATAATTTTTAAAATTCTCCCGCACCTGGCTGCGTGTCAATTGTGCCAGGTCGGAAACTGTATAAAGCTTTTCCACGCTCTGGCCATCTCCTTTTTGGCTGATTACTGTCAGAATTCCACAGCAAGCAATAAATTCCTGCCGCCAAAAGCGCCGGCGAGAAAAAGGCCGGACGCATCCGGCCCAACCTTATCGTTTCCCTGCTTTGGGCATGATTACGGACCGTGCCATGCGTTTTAAGTCCAGGTGTTCCACAAGACGCCTGTTAACATCTTCTACCGTCACTTCCTGCAAAACCTGCAGGTAATCAAAGAAATTAATTTTCCGGAAATGATAGGCGGGAAAATTGTTGGCGATATACTCCAGCGAATTAAAGCTTTTCAGAAACTCACCCATCATTTTGTGGCGATAATGCTCAAAAGTGTCGGCGTCAATTCCCTCGCGCTGTCTGCGCTGAATGCCCTCTATCAGGCGGTCGGC
Organism: Bacillota bacterium; assembly: GCA_012522075.1. GTDB lineage: Bacteria > Bacillota > Dethiobacteria > Dethiobacterales > Dethiobacteraceae > DUUE01. The sequence goes on along the minus strand of JAAYLG010000092.1, from coordinate 5,897 downwards.
AAGTTTTTCCGGGTCCAAAGTTTCCCCGCCTACAATGGTATGGCCGTAACCGATCTCGGCTACGTAACCGGCGTCAAACTCGTCGTCGATCAGGCCTTCCTCATATAATTCATTATAGAGAGGGGAACTGGAACCAAAAACCACATCCAGCATTAAAGAAGTGGCAATTTCACGTTTAAAAAGAGCTTTTCCGTCATAACCTACGTCATGCTCTTTAAATCCCAAGTTTAAAATCGGCTGGGATACAACCAGGGACTGTTCTACATAATCGCGGGCAATTTCCTCCGGCTCTTCCGGAAAGAGGCGCTTTATTTCTCCGAGCGGCTGATAATTGCGTTTTGCAATATTGGCTTCAATCTGATCCAGCACACGACCGGCATCCACGTCCCCCACGACAAAAACAGCCATATTGCTGGGGTGATAAAAGGTGCGATAACATTTATAGAGCACATCTTTGTCAATCCGCCTGATGCTTTCCACCGTCCCGGCTATGTCGATTTTTACCGGGTGATACTGATACAGTGCGCCCAGCAGATTAAAGAAAATCCGCCACTGCGGATTATCCTCATACATCCAGATTTCCTGTTCAATAATCCCTTTTTCTTTTTCCACGCTTTCCGTGGTAAAATAAGGCTCCTGCACAAAATCCAGCAGTATTTCCAGGCATTCATAAAAGTTGTCGGTGGTGGAAAAAAGATACGCGGTATTGGTAAAATTGGTAAAGGCATTGCTGGAAGCGCCCAGAACGGCAAAACGGTCAAAAACATTGCCGCTTTCATCCTCGAAAAGTTTATGTTCAAGAAAATGCGCCACGCCGTCCGGTACCGACAATTCTTCTCCTTCGCCTTCCACTATAAAGCGTGAATCAATGGAACCGAAATTTGCAGCATAGATGGCGTATTTTTTATTATAACCTTTTTTGGGCAGAACAAAAGCATTCAGGCCGGGCTCAATCTGTCGTGTATAAATTTTTTCCTTTAAGTGCTCGTATTCAATGACACGTGTCATTTACGCGCCCCCCTTCTGGTCATAAAATAAACCGTGTCCAGCTTGACCTGCCCAGCTATGCGGACCACATCATCACGGGTAACAGACCGCAGCTTATTCAGCAGGTCTGCCGTTGTCCGGACCTTGCCTGCCAGCATGCCGTCAACTGTCCGGTTAATCAAGGCGGCAGGGTTGTCTTCTTCCAGCAAAAACTGATTGCGCAGACCGCTATAGGTGTTGTCAAAATCTTCCTTGCTGAAATTGCCGGCTGCCATATCTGCAACCTGCTTCCGTATAATATCAAGTGTTTTTTCATAATTTTTAAATTCTATACCGGAAGAAATCAGCATCAAGCCTTTATGCTTTTCCAGCCGTGAATAAGCGTAATAAGCAAGGCTAGCTTTCTCACGCACATTCTGAAAAAGCTTGGAATGGGGAAAGCCGCCCAGGATGCCGTTATATAACAGCAAGGCAAAATAATCGGCATTGGCATATGTGAGCCCCGTCCGAAAGCCCAGGACAAGTTTGCCCTGATTCACATCCAGTTCCTCCGTCACATAACGGACGCCTTCCACGGGGATATGCACCTGTGTGGGCGGCAGCTCCGCCCCCGTTCCCCGGGCAAAGCGGAAAATATCCTGAACCAGCGCAAATGTCCGCTCCGGATCCAAGTCGCCGATTAGATGCAGCTCTGCCGGGCTTTCACGCAAAAAACTCCGGTAAAAGCCGTACAGGGAAGCGGCGTCAATTTCCCGCAGTTTTTCCAGCGTCCCGTATTTAAAGACACTGAACGGTTCATCCCTGCACATTTCCTGTAGGCAGCGTTCTATGGCATAGGCGATTTTGTCATTAATCAGCCCTTTGATCACTTTTTCATGCTGCTCTTTTTCCTGCCGGACATATTCTTCCTTAAATGCTCCATTCTCCAGAACAGGGTTTGTCAACAGTTCATGCAAAATCTGCAGACCGTCCCGCAGCAGGCGGTTCTCGCCGGGGAGATATTGATCGTGCACCAAATCCAGCGTGTAAACAACCAGTTGGCATTCACCTTTCTTCACAATATCCGCCGTTAATTCAGCACCGTAAAGTTTTTCCAGGTGCAGGACAAGCTGCCGCCTGCTTGGATATCTTACGGTTCCGCGCTGCAGCACTGCGGGGAGCAGGGCGCTTTGCGTCACATCCTCCTGACGCAGTTGCCGGTGGAAAAAAAGCTGCACTAGAATTGTTTTAAACTTTTCTGTAGGGTGGATAAATACACTTATTCCGTTTTGCAGGCGTCTATGTAATACTGTAGCCACCTTTATCCTCCTTCATCGGCATTTGCTTCCGTTCCAGGAAATACACAAGTAAACTAATTCACTTTCAGCCGTCATAATCCTGCAAGTGCTACTATTTTACGTTAAAACAGGTCAATTATTTATGAATTTCTTTTTCCGCCGCCTGAGCGGAAGCCAGCATAATGATGGGTACGCCGGCGGAGAGCAAAGTTGTGGCAGCCGCCACTACGCCGGAATCATTCGTCAACAGGGCGGTGATACTGCCGGCGATAATGCCAAGGAAACCGGCTGCCAGGTCGGGATGGCGCCGGTGCAGCTCCTGCAGCATGCCGCGCGGCCGGTAAAAGAGCACGGCCAGCATGCCTAATAAGACAAGAAACACACGGCTCCACTGGGAGTACCGGAGTAATTTCAGGTTCATGCCACCCTTGCGGATAACAATATCCTGCAGTACTTTCCACCCGTTCGTCTTCAGCAATGCCAGTGTCCTCCCCAGGTGGGACTGGGCATTTAGCGGCACCAGCATATTAAGCAGAACGGCTGCCAAACAAATAACAAGAACTGACGCCAGCAGGACTAGCATGCTTTTCAAGCCGGGTTTCCAGTGCAGCAGAACGGCAAGTGTTACGGCAAATGCCGCCAGCGCCGTCAAGGTCCCGCCGAAATTGGCACCTCCTGCAGGCGCAATCAACATGAGAACAAGCAGCATGAAAAAGATCACCTGGACGCCAAGCAGCAGGCGCCGCCGTCCCGGCAGCAGGGCAAGCAGGGCACAGCAGCCCAGCACCGCCATCCCTACGAGAACACCCATATATTCATTCCCCAGGCCGTAATAACGGGCGCCGGAGACGGGATCATAGCCCAGGACTGATACTTTCATCAGCGGTGCCCCGCGCAGGGTATCAACCGCCAAGGAAAAAGCGGTTGCCAGGGCCACGGCGGCAAGACAGCCGGTTATATCCGTAAACAGCCGTACAAGCACCAGGGTGCAAACAACCGTCGCCGCGAAAGTTGCTGCACCGCCTGCCGCCGGCGGCAGGCGGTGCAGCGGCAGGTACAATAGCACAAGCGGCACAACCAAAAGAGAAAAGAGCAAACCTTCAAACCTGCGCACAGGAAAAATGCGGACAAAAAGATTCAGCAGCGCCCCCAAGACAAAAACAATCTGCAAAAAGACATATGTTTTTAAAAGCGGCGGGCGCAGGCGGTAAACATTGTCTATCCCGTCCCGCAAGGCAAGAAGCGCCTCGACCGTGCCGCTTTTGCCCGCTGACAGGGGACGGCCGATTGTCTCGGGTGGCACCTCCACCCCCAGTTTCTCCAGCACCAAAGGTGCAATGTCTGTAATGGCGGCCAGGCCGTCCCGCCTGGTTGTAGCCGAGGTCAGGAGTTTTCCGGGAGGAAAATCCGTGCCGTAGACGGCAGCCAGCCCCAGGGTGGCTGCACCGGCAGCCCCGCTTTTGGGGACTGCCGCCAGCAGGAGCAAAAGATCTTCCCCGGCAAGGCTGTCCTGCAGCCGTGAGAGAAAACGGGACACGTCCTGCAGAATTTCTGTTTGTACTTTTTGCGCCACCGTGTCCGCCAGCAGGGGGCGGTATTCATCAAGGCGGACAGTATCGCCCCAGTCAACAACTATCAGGTCGGCCCGTGGGTATACTTCCCGGTAAAGCAGCCACATTCGCTCCATATCCAGGCGGCGGCCGTAAGGAAAGTTTTCATCTTCCATAAAAATCAAACCGCTCACATCGCCGTAATCAATCTGCCCCGAACTGTCGGCCACAAAAAGAGCTGCCTCCCGGTTGGGCTGCTTCCCGTCCGCATTCCCGATCAGCGCCGTCTTTTTCCCGGCTGCATGCAGGGCATCGCCCAGCATCCCGGGGTGCACAGGATGCTGCAGTTTGTAGTTGGCACGTGCAATGTCCGCCATTCCCAGGTGGATAATTTCCCCCCGGGGCGCCACACCCTGATGGCGCAGGTAAAGTTCCTCCGCCACGGTGCCGTTTAGCTCTTCCTGCCGCATAAATGCCAGCCGGCCGTTGTCCGTCGCCAGGGCACGGGAACCGGCTCCCAAGGTTGCGTAGATGTTGCGCGCCAGGGTGCTCCCGGCGGTACCTGTATTGAGCAGGCCCACGGTGCCTCGCTCAAGCCAGGAAAGAATTCCCTCATCACCGGCCAGCTCGTCCACTTGCAGCCTGGCCAGGTTGACAATCACAACTTTTCCTTTGGCGGTAGCATGACACGGCCGTAAAAACAATAAAAGCATTACCAGACAGGAGAAAACCACCTTTGTCATCATAGTCTCCCGTCCTCCAGAATCTTTGTATAAACCTGCCGGAGCCGTGTGAGGCAACGCTGCTCGCTGTAAGCATCCACATCCTGCCTGGCTGCCGCAGCCATCGCCTTGGCAAAAGCCGGTTCCGTAAGATAAAGCTTAATGGCCGCAGCCAAAGAGGCTGCATCTTCAGGCGGCACCAGCAGGCCGTTTTGCCTGTGCCTGACAATTTCAGGCACACCGCCAACGGCGGTGGCAATCACCGGGCAGCCGGCCGCCATGGCTTCCAGGATGGCTATTCCCTGCGCTTCACTGCGTGACGGTAGGACAAAGGCGTCCAACCGGGCCAGCAGGGCCGGTATCCGGTCGAGGTGGCCGGGAAAATAAAAATACTCCGTCAGTCCGAGTTCTGCCGCCCGGCGCATTAGCAAGGGGCGCAACGGCCCGTCCCCGGCGATGACAAAACGCAGTTGCGGGTATTCCGGAACAAGCAGGGCGGCTGCCTCAAGCAAAATGTCAAGCCCTTTCTGCGGCGCAAACCTGGCCGCCGTCCCCACCAGGTAAGTTCCCCCTGCAAAAGGGAAAGTAAGCGGCTCAACGCCGGACAGCTCTTCCGGATCTATGCCGTTGGGGATAACAACAATTCTGGCTTCCTCTATTTTTAGCGACTGACGCAGCATCGCCGCCGTCCAGGATGATACGGCCACATAACCGCCTGTCCAGTGGGACAAAACCCGCTCTACGGCAAAGAGCAGCCCGGGAAACCGGGAGGATCTTGCCAGGGCAAAGTCGTTATGAACGGTCAAAAGGCAGGGCAGGCAACACAGGCGTGCCAGCGGCCTGGCCAGCAGTCCTGCTTTGAAGCCGTGCGCATGGATCAAGTCAATTGCTTCCGCCCGCACCAGTGCCAATAAGCGGCAAAAAACAGCCCAATCAGAGGGCGGGTTCAGTACTCCGCGCAAGGGCAGGCCAATCACCCGGCATGGCAGGCGGCTGTATATTTCAGCTTGTTCAGCCGGGCAGGCCACTGTAAATAAATAATCTCCGGTCAGGTTGCCAAGCAGTGTCAGCAGATGTTTCTGCATGCCGCCTTCAGCCGGGCGGACAAGAAGTAAAATTCTGCGTTTGCCCATTAAGGTGCTCCTTCCGGTTTTTATCCCTATATTATATCCTATTCCTTTTCGCTCAAACCTGTCCGGCTGCGCTGCAACCCGCCGCAGACAGGAACTGTCAGGGGTTAGTGTAAAGTTATTGTAGGTTTTTAAAGGAATAATCATATCAAAAAAAGAAGAGGAACCTCACATTCGAATGAATACCCCAAGAAGGAGGCAGAGGTTCCTCATGGAAGTAGTTCGTTTAGT
>JAAYLG010000091.1 GCA_012522075.1 Bacillota bacterium | reverse complement strand
CGCTGGGCGGCGTCAAACCGGACGGAACGGATGCCACCAATGCCGTCACCTATATGATGCTGCAGTCTTCCGGGCGGCTGCTGCTGCATGACCCGCCGCAGGCGCTGCGCATTCACAAAGGCACTCCTCCTGAGCTGTGGGAGGCGGCCATTGAAACTACCAAGCTGGCCGGCGGCGTTCCCACCTTTGAAAATGATGATGTCATCATCCCGGCCTTGATGAGCCGCGGCCATACATTGGAGAGCGCCCGCAACTATTGTTTGATCGGCTGTGTGGAACCGGCAGGAACGGGTAATGAATGGCCTGCCTGCGGCGGTACCGGGACGGAAACATACTTTAATATGGTCAATGCTCTTATTTTGGCCATCAATGACGGCTACAACCCCATGCCGGTGTTCGGCAGGCCGCCGCGCAAGGAGCGTTGCGGCCTGCCGACAGGCTACCTTTATGGAATGGAAACCTTTGACGATGTGCTGGAAGCATTTAAGAAACAGATGGAGTTCTTTATTAAGTGGCACGCCAGCTGTATCAATTCCTTTGAATATGTTGCCCGGGAAGTTTTGCCCCAGCCCGTCGTTTCCGCCACCATGGACGGCTGCATGGAAAAAGGGATGGATGTGATGTACGGCGGGGCCGAATACAATTCCACCGGCATTGCCGGTGTCGGCATCGGCAACATTGCCAGCAGCCTGTATATGATTAAGCACCTTGTCTATGACAAAAAAATCTGCACGGCCCGTGAGCTGTACGACGCCCTCATGAACAACTGGAAAGGCTATGAAGACCTGCATCGCTACATTATGTATGAAGCTCCCCACTACGGCAACGGCATTAAAGAAGTAGACTATTATGCCAAGTGGGTGGCGGATGTTTTTGCCAATGCAGTATCCGCCTGTACCGGCCCCCGCGGCAGGTTCAGCCCCGGGCTCTACCCCGTCACCACAAATGTCATTTTCGGCAAAATGACGGCTGCCACCCCGGACGGGCGTTATGCCGGCGAACCGCTGGCCGACGGAATTTCTCCGGTACAGCAGCGTGACAAAAACGGCCCTACGGCCATTCTGCTCTCCGTGTCGCAGATCGACCAGAAAAGATTTTCCAACGGCACGCTGCTGAACATGAAATTCCATCCCACCTCCATGCGGGGTGAAGAAGGCGTCACCAAGCTGAAAAATTTGATCCAGGCATATTTTGAAATGGGCGGCATGGAAGTGCAGATCAATGTGGTCAGTGCCGAAACGCTGCGCGATGCGCAGAAGAACCCGGACAATTATAAAAACCTTATCGTGCGCGTGGCAGGCTTCAGTGCCTACTTTGTCGAATTGCATGTTGACAGCCAAAACGACCTGATCTGCCGGACGGAACTGGCCATGTAGGCTGCTTTTGTGACTTTTTGCCAAGCAGCGGAGGGATAACATGTACAAATTAAAGCCAATTACAGAGCGCGTACAAAAAATACGCGACAGATACCGCAACACACAGCCGGAAATCTGCACGTCGCGCTACAGGTTGGTAACGGAGTTCTATCTGCAGAATCCTGACCTGACCGGCATCTTGAAACGTGCCAAAAACTTTAAGCATCTCTGTGAAAATATTGCCATCCGGATCGACGAGGGTGAAGTAATTGTGGGGGCGCAGTCCGCTAAATTCCGGGCTTGTGCCCTCTACCCGGAAAACTCTATTGAGTGGCTGCTGGAGGAGCTGGAAAGCGGCTTTATTTCCACACGCGACATTGATCCCTACATTATTTCGGAAGAAGATAAAGAGTACATTTTAAAAACGGGCGACTTCTGGCGGAAAGAATGTATGAGCGCCAAAATGACCCCTTATATTCCGCCCGGGTATCTGGACCATATCGGCAACGGTGTGATTATGCTGCGTGATAAAGGCTGGGCCCAGGCTCCCGTGGGGCATTTTTGCACCAATTATGACAAAGCCATCCGGAAAGGTTTTGCCGCCATTAAAGCCGAGGCGGAAGCAAAAGTTGCCGAACTTGAGGAAAAAGGCATCTACGGCGATTCCATTAACCGGTATAATTTTTACCGGGCAGTCTCCATTGTCTGCGACGGCATGATCATCCTGACAAAACGTTATGCCAGGCTGGCGGAAGAGCTGGCGGCCAAGGAAACGGACCCTGTGCGGAAAAAAGAACTGGAGGCCATGGCGGACACACTTAATTGGGTTATGGAAAAACCGTGTCGTACTTTCCATGACGCGCTGCAGGCACTTTTCATGTATCAGACCTGCTTGTGCCTTGATGCCAATATGCACGGGATCAGTTTCGGCCGCGTGGACCAGTACCTGGGCGACTTTTATGAAGCGGACCTTGCGGCGGGCCGCATTACCCCGGAATATGCCCAGGAACTGGTGGACCTCTTTTACCTGAAAGTGGCGGAAATGAACAAACCGTGGAGCTATGGCGCCACTTTGGCCAATCCCGGCTATACCAGCGGCCAGCTGATGACGCTGGGCGGCGTCAAACCGGACGGAACGGATGCCACCAATGCCGTCACCTATATGATGCTGCAGTCTTCCGGGCGGCTGCTGCTGCATGACCCGCCGCAGG
>JAAYLG010000090.1 GCA_012522075.1 Bacillota bacterium | reverse complement strand
CAACAATGTGCCACTTTTCAAGGGTGGGAGCAACTTTACTCGATCTGTTTTAAAAATATTAAATGAACCTGGCGTAGTGTGAGTGATGTGAGGCTCTCCCAAAACCTATAGTGGCTTGACACGATCAAAACAAGTGCGGATATTGTTTAATAGCGGGGAAGGTGATATATTAGCTTATGGAATAAGTTTTACCAAACGGTATTGTACTTAGGTTAAAACGGTGTATGCCGTAATCCCAATAATATTTCCTAAAGGAGTGAGTGAAAAAAATGAAAGATTTTGCAGGAAAGATTGCGTTTATTACAGGCGGGGCTTCCGGTGCAGGATTCGGCCAGGCGCAAATATTTTCCGAAGCCGGAATGAAAGTAGTCATTGCCGACCTCCGCCAGGACCATCTTGACGAAGCAATGGCTTATTTTAAGGAAAAAGACGCACCTGTCCACCCAATCCGGCTCGATGTTACAGACCGTGAAGCTTTTGCCGCGGCGGCCGATGAAGTGGAAGAAGTGTTTGGCGCAACTCCGGACTTGCTGATTTTGACTGCCGGGGTGAATGTCTTTGGCCCGGCAGAGGCATCTACTTATGATGATTACGATTGGGTTGTGGGCGTCAATTTCGGCGGCGTTGTCAACGGCCTTGTAACCTTTGTACCGCGTATGATAAAAGCCAATAAAGGCGGCCATATTGCCGCAACCGTATCCTGGGCGGCTTTTAACCCCGGCCCCAATACGGCTCCTTATAATGCTGCCAAGGCGGCTGTACTTAATCTGATGGAAAGTTATTTTGTGGCGCTTAAGCCTTATGGAATCGGAGTTTCCGCGCTTTGCCCGGCGAACATTAAGTCCAGAATCTATGAAGCGGCGATTAAAAACCGCCCTGACCATCTGAAAAACACCGGCTACAATGTAAATGAAGAAACACAGAAGTTTCTTGCTTCGTTCCACCGGTATGGCATGGAGCCCCGTGATCTTGCCCTCTGGCTCAAGAAAGGCATAGAAAATGAACAGTTTCTGATTGTACCGTATCCCAGCGGGGTAAGAATGGTGGAACTTGCGGTGCGGCGCTTTGTCGACTATGCCAGCCCCGAAGGCATGAAGCGCTTGGAGGAGCGCCAGAAGCAGCCTCCCACAGAGGAAGAACTGCAACATATTGCAGAGCGGGAAGGCTATGACCCGAGGACAGGTCCGCGGATGATGGAAAATACAGTAGGTTTTGGTAAAGCAAGAAAAGACCTTGACTGGGTTGATCCCAATAAGAAAGCAAAATAAATAATTGAGATTTTTTACTGAAGCCGCCGCCGGGCGGCATTTTTTTATGCGGGCACAGTTAACCACGAGGAAAACCGGAATGGAGCCGGAGATGCCATTATTAACTGTAGGCAGGTTCATTGCTTTATAAAAAAATTATGGGTATGATTCTTGATGTGAAAATGATACAATAGTAAAAGTAATTCCTCGACGCAGCAGAAATTAAATTTTAATAGGCAGGTGTATTATTATGGAAAGTTACAACAACAAGAAAACACTCTTTTTAGCGCAATTTTCTTTATTACTGGCAATTGAAGCCATTGTCTGTTTTACAACACTGGGTTCTCTTCCCATAGGCCCAATTGTTGCCACCTTGTCCCATATACCGGTAATTATAACAGCTATTCTGCTGGGGACGAAAGCCGGTGCCGCCATGGGCTTTTTCTTCGGACTCTTCAGTTTTATTGTCTGGACATTTACACCGCCGTCGCCCATTGCTTTTGTTTTTACACCGTTTTATTCACTGGGGCAGTTTCAGGGCAATTTTTGGAGCCTTATGATTTGTTTTGTACCCCGCATTCTCATAGGTGTGGTTACTGGCGTTGTTTATAATTCCCTGGCGAAACGCCGGCGTGTTCTTGCCCACATCCTCAGCGGCGTTTTGGGAACATTGGTTAACACTTTCCTTGTGCTGGGCGGAATATATGTTTTCTTCGGGCCAAGTTATGCCAGCGCCATTGGTGCGGAATACAGTGTACTACTGAACCTGATCGGCATGGTCGTTCTCACCAACGGTGTACCGGAAGCTATAATCGGCGGTTTTGTTGCCCTGGCAGTAGGGATGCCGCTTCGGCAATATGTGCAGCGTACGATTGGGGTTGATTAAATGTCTGTAGTTTTAGGGATAGATGTTGGTGGTTCAACAACTAAAATTGTCGGCTACAACGGCAGAAAAAAACTGATCGGAACGTTGCAGGTAAAAGCAGCAGACCAGGTTACATCCCTCTATGGAGCCGTAGGGAATTTTCTGCATCTGCATTCCGTCCCTTTAAAGCGTGTGAAAACTGTGGTCCTGACCGGGGTGGGAGCTTCTTATATTTCCGACAGGATCTATGAAATACCGACGTATCGGGTGGATGAGTTTAAAGCCATAGGCCTGGGAGGTCTTATGCTAGCCGACCTGGAGCAGGCGCTGGTCGTCAGTATGGGTACAGGGACTGCCTTTGTCCGTGCTACAAAAGATGAGGTAGTGCATATTGGCGGCAGCGGTGTGGGGGGAGGAACTCTCCTGGGCTTGTCGGAAAGATTGTTTCAAGAGAATGATATTGCCGCCATTGAGAAGCTTGCCCGTTCCGGCAACCTAAATAATGTGGATCTGACGATTCGTGATATTACAAATAACAATGTTATAGGGTCCCTGCCGCCTGAAATGACTGCTTCAAATTTGGGAAAAATCAAGCATACCGCCACCGATGCCGATTTGGCTCTCGGTCTGCTGAATATGATTTTTCAGACGGTGGGGATGCTTGCCGTCTTTGCCTGCAGAAATGATGCTATTAAAGATGTGGTGGTAACCGGTGCCATGACTATTTTCCCCCAGGCACGAGATATTTTCGCCTTCTTGGAAGAGAGATACGGTGTTCGGTATGTGATCCCGGATAATGCCATTTTTGCCACTGCCATTGGAGCCGCCTATCCTTATTTGGATGCATAGCGGTTGCTTGTGGAAAAACAAAGAGTCTTGCCATCCCCTTATTGACGGTAGAGAGTAGCATGTGATACACTGAAAGAGAACGTATGTTCTCT
>JAAYLG010000089.1 GCA_012522075.1 Bacillota bacterium | reverse complement strand
CGAGGAAAAGCAAATGATAGATCCAATCATAGTTTTTCAAGTATGGTACAACCAGGGGACGAAAAGCAAAATATACGATTAAAACGGCGATAAGATAAACAAGCTGTTTAAGCATGGTTCCGCCCTGGGGGAACGATTTGACTAAGTAGGCCAGGCGTAGTTCCATGCGCACCCCGAAGTTGCACAGTATTACAACTATTGCTGTTAAAATGGCCGCCCCTAAGAGATCAGTTAATGTAAAATCCAGGGGTAGGGCTATCGCATTGAGCATCGGCAGATTGTTGACAACCAGCCAGATAATTAATAAAAGAATCACGCCTACACCTGTTTGCATCAACAACGGCAGCAACTGGCTTATTGTATTTTTGGTTTTTGGCTCTGCCTGCACGAAAAATCACCCCGCAAAGTATTAATAATAAATAATGTCTGTACTGCGATGCCAACCGCCTCTAAACAGCGACCTTTGCCGTGCTGTAACATTATCTCAAAAATTGGTTAATTAGGAACATTCTACGAGATTATCCAAATCCTTTTTTCCCCGCCCCTTCCGGCAGCAAATTTGCCGGCTGCCCGGTTGCAGGCAAGAATCCATCCGGACGACGGGGAAAAAATGCTGAAAGACAAGTTTTGCCGGGACGGAACGCGGGCCGGGAGGGTAATGGCACCTTTACATATAAGATAGACATCGGCGGACAGAATAAAGAAAAGAAATGAAACGCCGCAAATAAACGGCGTGCCGAGAGGACCGGTGACATGAAAGGTAAAGTAATTGTTGTTCTCCTGTTATTGTTGCTGTCAGCTGTACTTCTCTATAATTTGACGGGACAGGAGCCGTCAAAAGATTTGCCGCCTGACGGGGAGAATGAACAGCCTGCCCCTCCTCCGGAAGATTTTATTGCAGAAACGATGAAGGGGATGACACTGGAAGAAAAAATCGGCCAGCTGTTTATGCCTTCATTTCAGTTTGACAGTGAGGGAAAGCCGGTAAAAGCTGTCAATAAAGAAATTCGCGAGCTGCTGGAACAATTCCCGGTGGGCGGTGTGATTCTTTTTGCCCCCAATATTGAATCTGTTGAGCAGACTCGTTCCCTGATTGCCGAACTGCAGGCACTAAGTAAAATCCCCCTCTTTATCGCCGTTGATGAAGAGGGGGGAAGAGTCAGCCGCCTCAATCATGCAGGCTCACGGATAGGGGCCACAAAACTGCCCGGTAATGCGGCGCTTGGCAAAACTAAAGACCCTGAACTGGCCTATCAGGTAGGGAGGTTGCTGGGGAGAGAGTTGTTTGTTTTAGGTTTTAACATGAATATGGCACCTGTAGCCGATGTAAATACAAATCCGAACAACCCGGTAATCGGGGAACGTGCTTTTGGCGGCGATCCCCATGAAGTTGCGCGGATGGTCGCCCGCATGGTGCAAGGGCTGCAAAGTGAAAATGTCAGTTCGGTACTAAAACATTTTCCTGGCCATGGGGACACCGCCCAGGATACGCATAAAGGGACGGTTGTGCTTGATCACGACAGGGAACGCCTGGAGAAAGTGGAATGGGTGCCGTTTAGACAGGGCATTGCGGCAGGTGCGGATGCTATTATGGTGGCTCACCTTATTGTCCCGCAAGTGTCGGGCAGCGAGCTGCCGGCTTCATTATCGGCCGAAATGCTGACAGGTATTTTACGGGAAGAAATGCAATACACAGGCCTGATCATTACAGACGCCCTGGATATGGACGCCATTACAGACCATTTTTCACCCGGCGAAGCCGCGGTCCTGGCGGCGGCTGCGGGAGCTGATATCCTGTTGATGCCGGAATCGCTCCCCGCAGGCTATCAGGCGCTGCTTGCCGCCGTAAAGGAGGGCCGGATCAGCAACGAGCAGCTTGACGCCTCCGTACGCAGAATCCTGCAAACAAAAAAGAAAAGGGGGATCTTGAACGGTGTTACAGCCCGTCCCGATCCTTCTGCCGTGCTCGGTTCGGAAGCGCACCGGAAAATTGTCGAAGAAATCCTTGTAAGACAAATGTAATGATTTCGGTTTGATTTTATTTTACCATTATAAAAAATTACAGGTTGTGAGAGAAGGAACACCATGTTTGCAGCAGCACAAGTTGCTTAATTGCCGGGGAAACCGGCAATTTGCCATGTTTTTTAATATCTAAGATGCAAAAGGGAACCGGCAAAGGAGTGGATTATGGACATGCATTTACATATAAGAGGAAAATTGGTATTGTCTTTCCTGTTGCTTGCAGTGGTAGCTGCTGTTGTAGGGGCTGTGGGGACAAGATACATAATAAAGATGCAGGCACTGGATGCCGACCTCTATGAGCGCTTTACTGCTACGATGAATGATATGTCGGCCATTTCGGACGGGTTTTATAAGCAGAAAATACTGCTCCGGGAACTGTATTTAAATGCCCTTCGGCCCGATGCAAACCGCGCCGCTTTGGTATCTGATGCAAAGCAGGAGATGGCCGGGTTGGAAGAAGGCCTGATCATGAGTCATGCCACGGTTGAGGCTGCTGTAGACGATGCAGGGACACTTGAAATCCTGTCCGACATGCGCGCAGCCATAGACCGGTTTGGTACGGAAGTGGGGGAAGAGGTTGTTAATTTAATTGCAGCCGGCAATATGGAGGCTGCTTATGACATTTTAACCGGCACAAAAGCGGTGGAAATTGAAAACAAAATTGCAGAAGCAATTAACCTTTTGTTTGCCCGGAGGGAAATGAGTGCCCAGAAACAGGCAGAGACAAATGCCAGGTTGGCTGCCGCTGCTACTGCCACGATGAATGTTATCATAGCGGCGGGATTTATTGTTGCCGTCATGCTGGGGCTTTTGCTCTCACGTTTCATCAGCAAGCCGGTGAAGGAAATGGTGGTGGCTGCAAAACAGTTTGCCACCGGCGACCTGAATGTTGAGTTGACCACAAAATCAAAAGATGAAATTGGTTTGCTGGCAGAAGCACTGAGAACTGTTTCCGACAATATGACTGAAGTGCTTTCCGAGATCCGGAAGGCTGCCGACCAGGTGGCTGCAGGGGCGGCACAGCTGGCGGCTACGAGCACTTCCCTTTCTGCGGGTGCCATGCAGCAGGCGGGTTCCATTGAAGAAATAACCGCAGCGCTGCGGCAAATTGAAGTAAAAACGGGGCAGAATGCAGAAAATGCCAACACTGCCGGCGACCTGGCGGAAATTGTGAGCATCAATGCGACCAAAGGCACCGGCTGCATGCAGAAGATGCTCCGTGCAATGGATGAAATTAATGTTTCCGCGGCGGACATTGCGAATATTGTTAAATTAATAGATGATATTTCTTACCAGACAAATCTGCTTGCCCTTAATGCTGCGGTGGAAGCGGCAAGAGCCGGTCAGCACGGTAAAGGTTTCGCCGTGGTGGCGGAAGAAGTAAGGAATTTGGCAAACAGATCGTCAAAAGCGGCAAAAAATACAACAGAACTGATCGGCAGGCACTGCAGAAAATAGAAGATGGCATCAGGACGGCAGGGGAAACAGCAGAGGCTTTGCAGGATATTGTCAAAAGTATAGAAAGCCTGACCGCCATCATAAACGATTTTGTTGTGGCTTCCAATGAACAGGCGGCCGGTATCGAACAAATTACGAAGGCTATTGTCCAGGTTTCGGAAGTTGTCCAGGCAACTTCCGCCGCCGCCGAGCAGGGGGCCGCCGCCAGTGAAGAGCTTTCCGGACAGGCCGACTTGCTAAAAGAAATGGTGGGACGGTTTAAACTGAAAAAAAAGATCCCGCTTAACGCAGGAGTGGAAGAGCCGTTGCAAATCGGCCACACGGAAGAGCAACCGATGGATGCCGTTCTTGAAATCTAATCTCCCGGCCTCTGTGGCTCAAGCAGGGTAATGCTTCTGGCATTATAATCAATCAAACCGTCTGTACGCATTCTGGCCAGTTCGCGTGATAAAGATGTACGCCGCACTCCGAACTTTTCAGCGAGCTCCTTTTTGGTGCACGGAAGTATAATCTGTCTGGAATGCTGGCGTCGGCTTTCATATTCCAGATAACTTAAAACTTTTTCGCGGATGGTTTTTCTGGATCCAGCATTTTCCCGAGGCTGTGATGATGAAGGGGACATATTTCCTGCCAGTAATATTCTCTGCATAAAAATCACCCGTTAGATGCGGTGGTAGCGATTTTGTTTATATTTATTAATGTATGGTAATTATATGATAATAAAGCAAAGGTAGGTCTCCAGAATAACGGATACTGGAACTGATTGTGGTCAATGCTCCGGCCGGTAACGAAAACCGGCGGAAAAGCTGCTGATTGCGGATGACATCCGCTTGTGGCAGCTTTTCTATTTTTCTGGAGGCAAGCGAAAAAGTCAGATACACAACAATATTGAACTATGCTATAATTATAAAAAAGTATTTTCTACCACCCTGAATGACCGGTCAGTCAGGAGGATGACAGTGGAACACAATTCCCAAAACGGTGATGCAAAAGAAAGAATAATTCATTCCGCTTTGAGCCTGTTTGCACAAAAAGGTTTTGATGCAACCCGCGTGAGTGAAATTGCCAAAAAAGCAGGCGTTACTAAGGCGCTGATTTATTATTACTTTACCGGCAAAGATGAGATTTTGTCACATCTTATTCACTCTTTGCTGGAAAAAGCCGCCTCCATCACCCTGGATTTTATTCATACCGGTATAATGCGGCTGGTTAAAGAAGGGTTGCCGGAAGTGCAACCGGACAGATTGCATTTTGTAGATGAGGGGGGAACAAAGAAATTTCTTAAAAGCTTGCATGATTATTATGAGCGCGTCGTAGATTTTGTGATAGAGAACCGCCAGATTTTGCGTATTTTTCTGGCAGAGTCTCTGAAAAGCAAAAAGGGTAAAAACGGTTTGTCTCAGTTGCTGGACTATATCCGCTTTGGTAAAGATAAGTCTTCCGCCTGCGGATCCGATTTCCGGTACACTGATGACATGGTACTCTTTAAGCTGTTTTTCTCTGTCATTCCCTTGCTTACTTTTGCGGCGTATTTTGATGATTATAAAATAATCAGCAGTCTGCCGGCTTCTGCTTTACGCGCTTCCTTTTTACAATCGCTTCAGGTCATTACCTTGTCGCTCTTTTCAGGCAGAGATATTTTACTGCGCAATAACGCGGAAAGAGGCACATAAAACTGCAGAATGTACATCCTTAACACTTAAATAGTACATGCCCGGCCGTTTTGACCGGAGAGAATAAAAGCTATTTAAGAAGGAGGAAGGCAGATGTTAAGTTTTCAGAGGGCTGCAGTAAAAGTGCTGCTCAATTATTTGTCTGACAAACCAATAGAGAAACTGCCGAGAATGTTCTGGATAGCTGAAAAACTGGACAGAAAGGGTTTGCACAGGCCACAGATACGCAGCATGCGTGATGTGCTAATTGATCCAAACAGCAACTGGCGTAAGTTTATGGAGAAAATATTCCGGGAAGTGGATCTAAGGCTGATCAAAAAATTTACTGAATGTTTTCTGATCAATGCAAGTCTAACGAACACTGAAAAAAACCGCAAAATTGCCGAACAATATGGCTGCAATGTTCCCTGGGCCATTTTGATGGACCCGACCAGTGCATGCAACTTGAACTGCACAGGTTGCTGGGCTGCGCAATACGGCCACAATCACAGCCTGTCTTATGAAACACTGGACTCTATCTGCCGGCAGGGAAAAGAATTGGGGATTTATTTTTATATCTTTTCCGGCGGCGAACCGCTCATGCGGAAAAAAGACCTGATCCGGCTCTGTGAGGCTCATCAAGACTGCTATTTCTTTGCTTTTACCAACGGAACACTGGTGGATGAGGAATTCTGCCAGGATTTATTGCGAGTTGCCAACTTCACGCTGGCTTTTTCCATTGAGGGTGATGAAGCTGCCACCGATATGCGGCGGGGCGAAGGTACTTACCAAAAAGTAATAGCCGCCATGGACCTGATGCGCAAGCATAAACTGGCATTCGGATATTCAACCTGCTACCACCGTTATAATACGGAAAGCGTTGCCTCCGATGAATTTGTTGACGACATGATTGCCCGTGGGTGCCGTTTTGCCTGGAACTTTACCTATATGCCGGTGGGCAAGGATGCACGTCTTGATTTACTGGTCACACCGGAACAGCGAGCCTATATGTACCGCCGTGTTCGCGAAATCAGGGAAACAAAGCCGATTTTTATGCTGGATTTTTGGAATGACGGCGAATACAGCGGAGGCTGTATTGCGGGCGGGCGGCGTTATCTGCACATCAATGCCGCCGGAGATGTGGAACCTTGTGCATTTATCCATTATTCCAATGTAAATATCCACGAAGTTTCTCTTTTGGATGCTCTCCGCTCTCCTTTATTTATGGCTTATCATAACAATCAGCCTTTTAACGAAAATCACCTGCGCCCGTGTCCGCTGCTGGATAATCCGGAAGCATTGGCTTCCATGGTGAAAGAGTCGGGGGCCAAATCCACTGAAATGGAAGCTCCGGAAGATGTGGACGTATTATGTGCCAAAACTGTTCCTGCAGCCAAAGCCTGGGCCGAGGTAGCAGATGAGCTCTGGTATACCCGCCATAAAGAGAAGGAGGCGGCAGCCCGTTAAATTTAGATGCTGCAGGAGGTAGAGAAATGAAGATCAAAATAACTGCCGACAGTACTTGCGACCTGCCCCCATCAATTTTACAGAGCATGAATATCACTTTGGTCCCGCTGCATATCTTGGTGGGAGACGACTCCTACAGCGACGGTGTGGATATCACTCCGGAGGAGATTTTCCGTCATGTTGAGGAGGGAAGGACATGCAAAACTGCTGCGGTGAATATCTGGGAGTATGAACAGATCTTTGCCCAATATTCACCGCAATACGAGGCGGTCATCCACCTTAGCCTTGGCAGCAACTTTTCTTCTAGCTACCAGAATGCCGCGGCTGCAGCCGGGAATTTTGCCAATGTGTTTGTTATTGATACACGGAATTTGTCCAGCGGCAGCGGCCATTTGGTATATGAAGCGGCGCATTTGGCGCAGGCAGGGCTGCCTGCAAAGGAAATTGTCGCCAAGGTTACGGAAATGATTCCCCTGGTTAACGCCAGCTTTGTTATCGACCGCCTGGATTACCTGCACAAGGGGGGACGCTGTTCCGGCCTGGAAGCATTCGGCGCAAACCTGTTGCAAATTAAACCGTGTATTGAAGTTATTGACGGCAGAATGACTGTAGGGAAAAAATACCGGGGCAAATTGGAACACTGCTTGCTGCGGTATGTCAAAGACAGGCTGGATGGGCGACAGGACATTGATTACAGCAGAATTTTCATTACCCATGCCGCATGCCCTGCTGACATAGTGGAAAAAGTCCGGGAAGCAATCCGCACTTATGCTTCATTTACTGAGATTATTGAAAGCTCTGCCGGATGTACTATTTACACCCACTGCGGGCCGAAAACACTTGGCATACTCTACAAGCAGAAACCCGGAACTAAAAAAATCTTGGCATAAAAAGACGGAGGGTGAAATTTCCCTTCCGTCTTTCTTTGCTTGTGCTACAGAGCCAATAACCTTTTGGCGTTTTCGTAAAAAATAAGATTCATTTCTTTGCTTGTCAGCCCCAGTTCATTGCAGACGTCCACTTGCTGCTCATAATAAATTCTTGCCCAGCCGCGCGGGAACCAGCTGGAGTCCGTGCCGAAAATAATCCTCTCCGGTCCCACGGTGTCCAGCGCCTTGGCAAAAAGGTCTTTCAATGTCAAAGGATAGGGACACCAGCGGATCCAATCATTGGAGCCGGAAGTATCGATATAAATATTAGGGCTGGACCATGCCAGGTGCAGTAGATCCTGATAATACCCGGACCCGAAATGGGGAATAATAAACGGCATTTCCGGGTAGGCCCGGGCTACGGGGGCGAGGGACAGGGGGCTGATCCGCGGGTGCCAGACCGTGCCTCCGGGGCCACCCAACACGCCAAAATGAATGAGGACGGGTGTCCGCCTTTCCGCCAGTACCGACCAGAACGGTTTCAGTTCCGGGCTTTCAAAGGGGATGTCGGTCAGCGGACCGAACCATTTATACCCGGAAAGCCCCAGTTCGTCCAAGGCGTAGAGCAATTTGTCCACTGCGTCGGGGTCACAAAGGTTATGATGGGCAAAACCGCAAAAAATTTCCGGGTAACGGCGGACAATGGCGGCCAATGTTTCATTGTTACCGCCCGTCATAAATACAATTTTCTCCAGGCCGTTTTTTCTCGCTTCGGCGGCCCAGCGTTCCGCCTGTTTCTCGTTGCCGGGATGTTCTTTTTCCGGTTTGGGGAAACCGTATTCCTTCCGCCAGCGATCCCTCAGTTGCCGTGAATATGCCAGGATAAGGGGGTGAAGATTGCGTCCCGGCGGATCTTGTGCCGCAGGGAAATGGGCGTGGAAATCTATTACTTTTTCAGGCAGCATTGTCAGCCTCCTTAGATCGTCGGTTACAGCTACGGGGCGGTACTTGATCTCCTGTTTTACCTGCATTTGACTATACAGCAAGTTCGCAAGGCCTGTCAAGAAAGTGCGGGGGCAGGCAGCCTGTTACTTTCAACGCTTAGAGATATGGTATAATATGAGCATATACTTATCTTCCGTCACAAGAAAACAAAAAAAAATCTGAAGGCGAGGAAGTTGCAATGGAAAAAGGCAAGTTTGATTTTATTCCTACAGTTGATAACAAACACGCAGAAAAAAGAAAAAAGTATTCCTGGGAGACACCTCCCCCGCCCATTCCAGAAGAGGAAATTGTGGAGACGCTGGAAGCCGATGTGGCTATTGTTGGGGGCGGTATTGCCGGACTTGCCATGGGGGCGCGTTGTACACAAAAAGGTTTAAGCGTAATCGTGGTAGAGAAGTATAAAGGCTTGGTGGCCCGCGGCGCCCATGTTGCCTGCCTTGATTCGGAGGTTATGCGGAAACATGGTGTGGTCATTGACAAGCAGCAGTTTGCCCGCGATTGGATGCGCATCTGTGGCAGCCGTGTCAACGAGGACCTGCTGTGGCTGTTTATAAACAGGAGCCCGGAAGCTTTTGCCTGGCTGCTGGAGCTTGGCAAAGGAGAGGTGGAGGCGGTCCTTTTCGGCGGTAATTACAAGGGCCCCGATTTTACCGAATATGCCGGCACTCACTTTATTGTAAAAAAACCGGGCAGCAAATATAAATATGCCGGTGCCATGCTTGTGTGCGAAATCCTGCAGGATGTTATCCTTTCCGGCGGGAACAGGATTATTCGCAGAACGCGGGCGGAGCAGCTGGAGAAGAAAAACGGCCGTGTTGTTTCCTTTGTGGCCAAAGGTGAAGACGGAAAATACTGGTGTTTTGTAGGGAAAAAAGCGGTGGTGCTGGCGACGGGAGACATCGGCGGCGACCCTGAAATGCTGGAGGCTTTTGCCCCGCTCGGACTGCTGCCGAAGCGCAACGGTTATTCACCGCCCGGCCTAAACACGGGGGACGGCCATAAAATGGCATATTGGGTGGGCGCCCAGTTTGAACCTCCTTCCTGGGCCATTTCCTTGCACCTGATTGCCTACTCCTTGTATGCTTTCTTCTTCCTGCATGTCAACCGGGAAGGCAAGCGTTTTATGAATGAAGATACCTGGGTCCAGGCAAAGGCAATTCGTTGCCTGATGCAGCCCCGGGGTGACTGGGCCTTTTCCGTCTTCGACAGCAAATGGTTCCGGGAAGTGGGGGAAAGGGTCCACCTGGCCGGCGGACAGTTTACCGAACCGCTTGGGCAGATTTACGGGCAACCTTGGAGCGAAGACAACGGCATAGACAAATTAATTGAACGCTACGTAGAGAAAGGTATCTGCTTTAAAGCGGACACCATCGAGGAACTGGCGAAGAAAATGGAAGTCCCCGTCGAGAACCTGAAAGCCACGGTGGACCGTTACAACGAGCTTTACCGGCTCGGCAAGGACCTTGATTACGGCAAACGGAGCGAACTTTTGACCAGCATTGAAAAACCGCCTTTCTATGCTCTGAAATGGGGACCTGCCCTGCTCAATGTGCATGGCGGTGTTCTCATTGACACAAAAATGCGTGTTCTGGACAAAGACCACAAGCCAATTCCGGGGCTTTTGGCCGTAGGCAATGTGTCCGGCGGACTTTACGGTGTGGACTACCCGCTTTTGCTGAACGGCAACAGCCATGGACGAGCCCTGACCTGGGCGCTCCAGGCTACCGATACTATTCTGGCAGGAGAATGCTGAAAGGGTGATAAGGATGAGTAAAGAAATTACCGCTTTTACAATGGACATTTTTTCCCTGAAGGGGAAAGTGGCCATTATTACCGGGGCCAACCAGGGGCTCGGCATGGGTTATGCCTATGCCCTGGCCGCTGCCGGGGCCGACCTGTTTATTCCCCACCTGACGGATGATGTTTCTGAAGTAAAAAAATTTGTGGAAGGGCTGGGCAGGAAAGTAGTTTTTCTGCAGGGCAACCTGACGGACAAAAAACATATTCAGGAGATCGTGGACAAATGTTTGGCAGAATACGGTCGTATTGATATTCTGGTAAACAATGCAGGTACGAATAAGTTTTGCGATTTTCTTGACTTCCCCGACGAAGATTATGAAAGAGTTATTGCCGTCAATTTGAACGCCGTCTACTTTTTAAGCCACAAAGTGGCAAAAGTAATGGTTAAGCAGCGTTCCGGAAAAATTATCAATATCGGTTCCGCCCTGTCCTTCACTGCCGACAAAAAATGCCCGCCTTACGTGATTTCCAAGCATGGCATTATCGGTATTACACGTACCCTCGCCAATGAACTGGGGCAGTATAACATCCAGGCCAATGCCATTGCACCCGGTTTCTTCCAGACAGAAGTCAACAAAGACATCAGTTCCGACAAGGCATTTTATGACAAAATTACCGGCAGGATCCCCCTGGGGCGCTGGGGTCAGGTGTACGACCTGATGGGGGCCGTAGTCTTTTTGGCCAGCAGTGCCTCCGACTATATTAACGGCTGGACCCTCGGCATTGACGGCGGCTTCTCCACCACGCTCTAACCCAACCTGTAACTCCATTATAAAAAGGGGGCTACATAGGCCTTTAGGAAAAATAGATGACAGGCTTTTGCCTGTCACCTGTTTTTTATGCGGAAAGTGCAGGACAGGAGTTATTGCCAAAACTGCCGGAAGAAGCTGTCGGAAAGATATTTCCGGTGCAGGTAGATTTTGATAAAAGCGTTGATCTTGCCTGCCTGGACTGTATAGCGCTTAAACATTACTGCGAAAAAGGCTTTGCATTCTTCCGGCAGCCATTCAGGCGTCGCCCCCTGCCTGCTGTACAAGGCAAGGTTGACTCCCTCGCTTATTTTGCGGAAATCAAACTTCCAGTCATAAATCCGGCGGTGAATCCTGCGGCTGTATTCCAGCGGTGTTTCCCCGGGGATTTTGCCCAAACCGAGACCGTCAAGCATGGCCAGTGCCAGGTTGTAATAGGCAACGGCCTGCATACGGGGCGAAAGAGTCTGTATTCGCTGCAAGTTTTGCAAAAGGCGCAGCCTCCGTCCCACAAGCAGTGCCGCCACAGCCAGGAAAGCAAGCACACAGGCGGTGGCAAGGAAAAGACCTGTCGCGCGCAGCACAGTCGGGAGCTGCTCCCCGCCCGGTTGCCCGGAAGCGGCGGCCGGCTCCTTTTGCGGGGGCTGGTTTTCCGGTTCAAGCGGGACCGGAGCGGGCTGTGCCAGCACGGGCAGTGCGTCG
Organism: Bacillota bacterium; assembly: GCA_012522075.1. Lineage (GTDB taxonomy): Bacteria > Bacillota > Dethiobacteria > Dethiobacterales > Dethiobacteraceae > DUUE01. Next base: position 6,055 of record JAAYLG010000089.1, on the reverse strand, counting down.
TTGGTGGGGAAGCCGGGGGTTGCTTCAAAAGGCAGCCAGCCGATGCCCGGAAGATATGCTTCAACCCAGGCATGGGCATGGATACTGCGGACACGGTAAATACCGTCGTCGTCGGGGGAGGAAGGCAGCGCAAATCCCTGGACATAACGGGTGGGAATGCCCAGGGTTCTCGCCATGACAGCCAGGGCGGAGGCAAAGGAAGTGCAGTAGCCCTGCTTCTCCGTAAAGAGGAAAAAATCCACAAAATCTTCCCCGTCCGGGAGGGGTGAAGCAGTCTCGCTGTAGGTGTAGTTGGTTCGTAAATACTGTTCCAGCGCTTTCATTTTGGCATAAAAGCCTTTTTGGCCTGCAGTAACGGTAGCCGCCAGTTGAGCCACACGGGTCGGGAGTTTCCCCGGCAGGGCGGTCCAAGCGGCAAGCGCGTACGAAGGCTCTCCGCTTTCCAGGGAGGAAAGATTGCCCCGGTATCCCGGAACCTTACCGTAGACGGTGTAAGAGTTTTTTAAAGGAACTGTTTCTTCCATAAAAACTCCCCCGCCGGCAGTGACAAAAAGCGGGGCTTTTATATTCCGGATTTCCGTAACGACATAGGGGGTAAAGACAGTGCTGGTGAGAAGGCGGGTATGGGTGACGGTGACCTTCACGGGACGAAGATAAGCTTGCAATACTCCTTCTTCCGCGGCAGGTTCCCACTGTTCCTCACCCCCTGTGCCCAGCCAGCTCATGCCGGTATAATCCCGCCTTACCGTCCCCCGTAAATACAGGGGGCGGGTTGCTTTTACCTCCAAAAGGACCGTATCGTCTCTCACCAGCGGCCCGCCCAGCCGCTCACTTCGGCCGAAGCCGGCCACATGCAAGCCGAATTCACCCCCTGTCCCCCGCACATTGCGTGCCTGGCCGCCGCGTAAGTTTGCCACAAAGGGAAAAGTGACATCAACCCACAATTGGAATGACGTCAGGGGAAGGGGAGGGATATTTTTGGGCAGCAAGAGGGCAATAAGGAACATATAAACGAGCGTGGTTCCCGTATATTTCAGCCAGCCGCTTAGCAGTTGCCTTTTATCACTGCCCTGAAGCCCGTCCCAGATGCGGCTGCCCTGCCGGTAACTTAATAGCAGGAACCAGCCCAGTGCGTAAGCCACGGCTGTACTGTATGCCGAGTCTATATATGTGTACCAGAGGGGCGGGAAAACGGCCAGACCCACCAGGAAAAGGGGCAGCAGGTTTTTCTTTACTTTGGCCACCAGGAGCAAACAAAGAAAAGTAATGGCCGCCACCAGGGCAATAAAACGCACATGTACATTACCCGGCAGGAAAGTAAGCAAAAACTGCAGGATACGTGTTGCGAGGAGGGGATCGGCCAGGTAGGTCACAAAGCCTGCCAGCACAAGAAACAGGCCGAAAGCAGGTACGAAGAGCGGGTTGGCGGCGCAAAAAAGGTAGAAATATAAGGCGGCCACGGTTACAAACAGCCGGTAGAAAATGCTGAATGCCCGGTAACCGAAAAGGTGGCTCACCGGCAGGCTGAGGCAGATGCTAAACCATACAATCAGGAACGCCTGGAATTTGGCAGTAAAACTTCTGTTCATCGGCCGCCGTTCCCTTCCTGCGCCCGGAAAACGTGGATTTTAATGCCTGCTTCCCGCAATCGTCCGAAGATCTTATCCAGATCTTCCCCGATGTCAGCCAGGGAGAGGTAAAACAAAACTGGAGAAAAGCCTTTGCGCTTCAGGTAAAGCAGGGTGTCGACGCCTTTGAAGCCGACGGACGGCGTGAGCAGGTAGAGAGTGGTGTTGGGCATCAAGTAATAACTTTGCCTGCGCAGGTTGGCAAAAAAAGAACCTGCCTGGACGGGGGCCAGGGCAATGAGATGATCGGCAATGGTTTTATAGTCACGGAAGCGGCGCCCGTACACAGGGGGGGATATGCCGGCGGCGCTGAAAACAAGCAGGGGCAGATTGTCCTTGAGCCGGGCGTAAGCCAGGGAGGCGGCCAACTCCACCGCCAGGTCTTCCAGGCAGTGATTGCGGTCATGCCTGTAGCTGCCTGCATGCATATCAAGGAAAAGCGTCAATTGGGCTTCTGCCGTTTTGTCATAGCTTTTGACAATTAATTTCTCCTGCCGGGCGGATTGCTTCCAGTGGATATGTTTGACAGTATCCCCGTCCTGCCATTCCCGGAGCCCCGCCAGTTGGTTGTAATTCTCAAAGGCGGCGTTGGGGACGGTACGGTCCCCCATTTGCTGGAATGCAGGCAGCGGTATTTCCGGGAAGTGGCGGATGCGCGGGTAAACTTTTACTTCGCCGCCGGAAGCAAGGGGTTTTTCCACTTGGAAAAAGCCGAAAGGATCCCCCGTTCTGACCGTCAGGTCATCCAGGGTATAAATGCCCCGCCGCCGGCAAAAAATCTCCCGTACAACTTCCTTTACTTCACCCGGCTCCAGGGAAAGATACTGTTTTTCCTGGCGGAAGCCTTCCCCGCTGCCCGCCAGCTCAAGGTAAGGAAAAGCGCTGTTGTCAGCATTAATAATTGTATAAGTTACGGCAAAGGACTGGCCCACTTCACGTGTCCTTGCCGATACCGTAACCTTTCCGTGCAGCTTTGCCAAACTGCGCCGCAGACGGAAATAAGGAACGGCCGGCGCCAGAACCAGCAGGTAAAGGAACATATAGGGGAAGCGCCCGGCAGCAAGCAGCACCGTGGATAGCAGAAAGAGCAGGGCGACGAGCAGCAGTTTTTTATTGCCAGCCATAGGTTACCACCGGTACAGGAGTATTGTCCAAGATTTCCGCCAGGACATTGCCGACGTGATTGCCCTTGATGAGTGCTTCCGGCTTCAGGAGCAGGCGGTGGCAAAAAACCGGTCCAGCCATTTCCTTAATGTCATCAGGAAGGACATAATCTCGCTGTTTCAGGTAAGCCAGCGCCCGTGCCCCCCGGTATAAATGCTGGCTGCCGCGAGGGCTGATGCCGAGCAGAACGTCCTCATGGGCACGTGTATTTTGTACCAGGGCAACAATATACCTTTCCAACGACTCGGCCATGTATGTCCGGGCTGCAGCCTGCTGCATCTCAAGCAACTCTTCGGGCGTAATAACCGGTGCCAGTTTGGCGGCCGCTTCTTTGGGAGAAGCGGGAAGCTTCAGGATGGTTTTTTCCGCCTCCCCGTCCGGGTAGCCAAGGGAAATCCGCATCAAGAAGCGGTCAAGCTGCGCCTCCGGTAGAGGATATGTGCCTTCATATTCTATCGGGTTTTGCGTGGCCAGGACCACAAAGGGAACCGGCAGGGGATATGTTTTGCCGTCTACCGTCACCTGGCCTTCCGCCATGGCTTCCAGGAGAGCGGCCTGTGTCCGGGGGGATGTCCTGTTTATTTCATCTGCCAGGACAATCTGGTGCATAATGGGGCCGGGCCGGTAAGCAAAACTGCCTGTCTGCCGGTTATAGACTGAAATGCCGAGAATATCAGCCGGCATCAAATCAGGCGTAAACTGGATGCGGGCAAAGCTGCACCCCAGGGTGCGGGCAATGGCGTTGACGAGCGTTGTCTTGCCAACCCCCGGCACGTCCTCTATCAGGATGTGTCCGCCGGATAAAATCCCGGCAAGCAACATGGCAATCACATCATCTTTGCCCACCACCACCTGCCTGACATTATCCAGAATTTTCGCTATTTTTTCCATCCATGACTCCCTCCTTGCGGAAACCGGTGACGGTTTTGCCGCCATGTGGGAAACCGTCCACTGCCTTAATGGATCATTACTTTCAGCCCCATGTCTTCCAGTTGTTTTTTTCTGGCTTCCACCAGTTCATCAGAGGGCGGATTGGCCACCAGGAGAGGCGCTTCTTTTTGCAAGCGTTCATATTTAACTATGCCCAGTGTATGGTAGGGCAAAAGCTGAACCACTTCCACCGCGTCGCCCAGTTCCAGGATAAATTTGCCCGCAGCGGCAAAAGCGTTGACGGAATCATTAAAACGGGGAATGACAGGAATGCGAATCTGGAATTTACCGCCTGCCGCCGCAATTTTGCGGGCATTTTCCAGAATCCGCTCATTGGGGACGCCGATAACCCTTCTGTGCAGTTCACTGTTCATCTGTTTCAAGTCGTAGAGAAAAAGATCGGTATACGGCAATATGGCCTCAATATGTTTCCAGTCCACGTAGCCCGATGTGTCAACGGCCGTATGGATGCCTTCTTCTTTACAGCGTTTTAATACCTCCAGCACGAAACGGGGCTGGCAGAGGCATTCACCGCCGGAGAGGGTGATGCCGCCGCCTGACTGTTTGTAAAACGGTACATCGCGGCGGATGATTTCCATTATTTCCTCCACTGTGTAATCGGTACCGCACATATATAAAGCTTTCGGCAGGCAGGCCTCGGCACACGCACCACAGTTGTCACATTTGCTGCGGTCTACATGTACCAACCGGATCTCAGTGTTGTCCTTTAAAGATTTCTTTTTCTTCCCCGGCGAGACGGCGCCATGCGGGCAGACATTCAAACATTTGCCGCATTTTTCAATGCCTTCGCATTTTATTTCCATCCAGTTGAACTCGCTGTGAAAAGCGATTGATTCCGGACTGTGGCACCACGGGCAGCGCAGGGGGCAGCCTTTCATAAATAAAGTAAGGCGGATGCCGGGCCCGTCATGGACTGAAAAACCCTGAATATCATAAAATTTTCCTTTTAGCTCTTCCATTTGCTTTATCCTCCTGCAGTTGAGTAGTTGTATTATTCGCCGATTTGGCAACATGACCACCTTTATTGTAACATAAATCGCCTGCCTGGGAAGCAGCTCAATAATCAGATAATTTACAAAAATCAAGGATTATGATACGTTTAAATAAAGCATATGTTTAATTTACCAATAGAGTACTTGGCAAAATAACCCGGAGGTGTGCCATGTTTAAATTAAAACCGGTAACGGAACGAGTGGCCAAGATGCGTGAAAAATACCGTAATACACAGCCGGAAATTTGCACGTCGCGCTACAGGCTGGTAACGGAGTTCTACATGCAAAACCCGGATTTAACGGGTATTCTCAAGCGTGCCAAGAATTTTAAGCATATCTGCGAGCATATTGCCATTCGGATCGACGAGGGTGAAGTAATTGTGGGAGCACAGTCGGCCAAATACAGGGCAGCCGCGCTCTACCCGGAAAACTCCATCCACTGGCTGCTGGAAGAGCTGAAAAACGACTTTATTTCCACACGCGACATAGACCCCTATATTATTTCGCAGGAAGATAAAGAGTATATTTTAAGCACGGGAGATTTCTGGTTGAAAGAATGTATGAGCGCCAAAACGGATGCTTATATTCCCGACGGTTATTTCAAATACGTCGGCAACGGCGTCACCATGTTCGGGCCCAAGCACCAGGCTGTTTCTCCCGTGGGGCATTTTTGCGCCAATTATGACAAAGCCATCCGGAAAGGTTTTGCCGCCATTAAAGCCGAGGCGGAAGCAAAAATTGCCGAACTTGAGGAAAAAGGCATCTACGGCGATTCCATTAACCGGTATAATTTTTACCGGGCTGTCTCCATTGTCTGCGACGGCATGATCATCCTGACAAAACGTTATGCCAGGCTGGCGGAAGAGCTGGCGGCCAAGGAAACGGACCCTGTGCGGAAAAAAGAACTGGAGGCCATGGCGGACACTCTCAATTGGGTGATGGAAAAACCGTGCCGCACTTTCCATGACGCGCTGCAGGCACTTTTCATGTATCAGACCTGCATGTGCCTTGATGCCAATCTGCACGGGATCAGTTTCGGCCGCGTGGACCAGTATCTGGGGGACTTTTATGAAGCGGACCTTGCGGCGGGCCGCATTACCCCGGAATATGCCCAGGAACTAGTGGACCTCTTCTACCTGAAAGTGGCGGAAATGAACAAACCGTGGAGCTATGGCGCCACCTTGTCCAACCCGGGCTATACCAGCGGCCAGCTGATGACGCTGGGCGGCGTCAAACCGGACGGAACGGATGCCACCAATGCCGTCACCTATATGATGCTGCAGTCTTCCGGGCGGCTGCTGCTGCATGACCCGCCGCAGG
>JAAYLG010000088.1 GCA_012522075.1 Bacillota bacterium | reverse complement strand
GGGTGATGAGTTTATCCGGCCAACGTGCGCGTCGTACGGCTGCAAGCAAACCAACGGATATGCCGACAACAATGTTGACAACTATTGACATTATGCCTAAATGCAGGGTTCTGGGGTAGCGTTCCCGCAACAATGTCCCCACACTTTCACGGTAAAAAATAGACTTACCTAAATCCCCCCGCAAAATATCTGCTATCCAGTTTTTGTACTGAACCAGTATGGGTTTATCAAGCCCGTACTCAATTCTTAACTGTTCCAGCCTTTCTTCAGGCATGGCGCCAATGTCTGCAGACTGAGACAGAAACACTATTAAAGGATCGCCCGGTAATAAGCGTATGACGAAGAATACGCTCAGGCTGACCAGAAACAGTGTAATAATTGCATAAATTAAGCGACGAATCAGAAATGTTTTCATAGGCTACTCCTTTAAAGTTTGTAAACATTTTCACTTGACAGGGTTGTCTGCCAATTCATGCTGGTGTCGCTTAAAAGTAACGGACCTTGTCCTTCCGTTCACATGTTTGCCACTGTATTACTTTCCGGAAAAGTTTTCTTTGTACCACTGCAGGATGTGTTCATCATAGAATTTTTTTGAATTAAGTGCATCTCCCTGGGCCCTGGCTTTCTCGGCAAGGTCGGTGTAGAGACCATATTCATGTTCCTCACAACATTCAGTGTAAGAAGGATCTGTTTTTTCGTTCCGCGGCAGCGGTACATCCTGTTCGACCAAGATGTCCTGAACTTTTTTAATGTTCACATTGCGCACGCCGGTACCGTCCATGACGGCAACAGCAGCCGCCACGCCGGCGGCCTGACCTGTGCCGACACATTGTGGTATCAGTGTAAGCCAGTCGATGGCTATTTCGTCTGCAGAGAGATGACGTCCGGGACAAAGCAAATTCTCAACATCTCTCGGCAAGATGGCACGATAGGGAATTTCAATCGGCGCACAGTCGTTTATCATGCAAACAGTTGAATGCCAGGCGATGACATCATCGAACCTGGGCGCAAAAGCAAAATCTTTGACAGTCATAATGTATTCTCCCTGCAGCCTGTAACTGCAGCGCGCCCCCAGTTGCGGGGCAATATCGTAAAGATAAGCATTTCTAAAGGCTGCAGGACAGGCCTCACGCAAATACTCCACCACATCCCGCATGGTATCCCGTGTTTTAATTTCTGTTTGCGTCAGGTCTGCAATTTTTGAACAATCCATATCCGGGTGCCAGTTGTTCACCCAGCAAACATCGTTCCGGCTCGACGCAATGAGGATACTGCCGAACCCGGCGATCTTCCTGATACCCTTGTTAAGTGCGGAATTCGCCCTGGGATTGGCTTTTTTCCACTCAGTGAAGAGATCCCAGTTAATACCGCCAATGCGCCATACGAGGGATGTTGTACGTGAACGGGTATCAAAGTCAGCCACTGTATCAAACGGTGTGCCGGTTTGGCGGAAGATGTCGCCGTCCCCTGTTGCATCAATGACGACTTTGGCAAAAATAGCCTGCCGCCCTTCCTTGCTCTCGAAAATTACACCTTTTACTTCATTGCCTTCCATGATCGGTTTTGTGCCCCAACTATGGTACAGTACCCGGATTCTGTCCTTTTCTTCCAGGAGCATTTTATCCATTTCAATCTTTAATTGGTTGGGCTCAAAATACACAGCACGAACAAGTCTGTGCGGTGTGCTCTCGCTGACACAGCCATGAATGGCCTTCCAGGCGTTGACCAATGCCGGATCGGTTGAGCCGATCCGGTCAAGCCGCGGACCCAGGACGGCATCCGGGATTGACTCCATCCTGGTAAACCACTCCTCCTGCAGCCCGCGCACGTTAGTGTAAAATTACTATAGGTTTTTGAAGGAAAAATCTATTTAAAATAGAAAGAGGAACCTCACATTCTAGCAGAATGAATACCCCCTAAAAGGAGGCGGAGGTTCCTCATGGAT
>JAAYLG010000087.1 GCA_012522075.1 Bacillota bacterium | reverse complement strand
CAGGTAACGCTCCCTGTTGCCTGCATATTTCACGGCGACAAGTTCCACGTGCATCTGTTCGCCAATGCGCACATAGTCAACTTTCCTGATGTTTTCCATCTTTTGCGCCACCACGTCGGCGCTTAACGCATCGGAAAACTGGACGGCAAACAAAGTTTTGCTGACAAAAGTTTTTTCATGCCGGAACATGACGGTTTCGCCGCCCAGAGTTTTTTCCGCATCCCCGGCACCGATCCGGACTGTTCTCATCAGCGGTGCCGTGGCTTCAGCCAGTTTATCCTTCGCCTCCGCGGAAATATGGGGACATTTTTCAATTGCAGCGGCGCCGCTCGCCACTTTCATGGCAAAGGCCATACAAGTGGGAAAACCGCATTCCTTGCAGTTTTTTTTCGGCGTCATTTTGAAGATTTCCAAACCGGTTAAGGCCATTGTCTGCTGCCTCCTTTTTTCCTTATTAGTGCACGCCCGGTTCCAGCAGGCTGCCGGTAAAGGTTTTCAGCGCCGTCAGGGATCTGGGATGTCTTACCACAACCGCATCGGCACCGCACACCAGGGCGGCGGCGGCAGTGGCAACTTCCATGTGGATGCCCCTCTCTTCCGCACTGCCCCATTCAGGTTCGTCCGCTTCTGTAGCCAGGGATTCTTTCACATTCCAGGTTTCAAAAGAAACGGGGGTAACAATGGGCAGCTGCAGTGTTTCATCATTCTGGCCCAGGGCGGCCAGGATGATCCTGTCCATGGTGGAGGCAAGATACTCAAAGCCGTAGCCGGCTGCGGCACAGCCCGCATTCATGACCATGGAATCGGCCTGTACGCCCAGTTGCTGCATGAGAATGTTGAGCTGCTTGGCCAGGTTGATGTCCACAGAGCTTTCAGCGGCCACTTTCTGCCGGTAGGCCAGGGCGCAGGCGGCACCAACAGTTTTATAATTTTCCTCTTTGGCCGAGAGCAGCAGGATATTCTTCCCGGCCAGCGCTTCCGCCACTGCGCCGAAAATTTGCCCGTCCTTCTCATCATTTTTGCAGCCTGCAATCACCAGGGGGAGCGTGACGGCATCGGCCACTGCCTTTGCCGTTGCCACGCATTCCTCCACACTTTTGTTTAAGCCGTCCGGGTCTGCGCCCACAAAACGCAGGCAGATAAAATCGGGACTGTAAGTGTCGGCGACAAATTTTGCCCAGGCGGCCGGATCGTCCATGACGGCGGTATATAAAGTTTTAATGCCCTCGTTCCAGTCTGCCGGCGCCACATCGGTTATTTCCATGCCAATGGCGGGAGGGTTGCCTGCATTACCGTCAAAACTGTGGAAAGGCAGCACATTTTTTCCGCCGAGCGTTACAGCCTTCTCACCGGTCCCCAGCGTTATTTCTTTAATTTGTCCGTTATATTTTACGGCAACTTTTTTATAAGCCACAACCCAAACCTCCTTTAAATCAGGTGCAAGTTAAGCAGGATTTCTTTCACCGCCACTCTGGCCGGAGCAGCGTCCGGCAGCTGTGCCAGTGGCACGCCCCGGGCGTCATACTCACTGACTGTCCCGTCCAGCGGCACCACACCCAAAAGCTCCAGACCCTGGGCTTTTATTTCTTCCGCAATAGCTTCCGAGATTTTACCGCCGGGCGCTTTATTGACAATCAGCCCGATTTTGGGAATCTCGATTTTCAGCTCCGCGGCCAGTTCTTTGATCCTGCCCACTGCCTGGATCCCTCTCCGGGAATGATCACTGACCAGAAGCAGCAGGTCCACCTTGCCGACGATCCCCCTGCTGATGTGCTCCATCCCCGCCTCATTGTCTATGACAATATGGTTGTAATTTCCGGCCAGGCGGTCAATCTGGTTTTTCAGCACACCGTTCACATAACAGTAACAGCCTTCCCCCTGCGTCCTGCCCATGACAAGCAGGTCGTAGCCGTCGCCTTCACTGAGTGCCTGGTTCAGGCGGTAGGCAAGATATTCTGTCTTTGCCATCCCGCCGGGGATGGGTGTCCCCGTCCTTTCCGCCCAGTTGACTTCCTCCCTGATGGTGCCGCTGGTTTCTTCGATTTCAATGCCCAGCACTTCATTCAGATTGGAGTTGGCATCGGCATCAACAGCCAGGACGGGACCCTTCCCCGCTTTCACCAGGTAATCAATGATCAATCCGGCAATACTGGTCTTTCCGGTTCCACCCTTGCCGGCGGCTGCAATTCTCTGATACATGGTTTTTACCTCCTTCGCGTTACGTAAATTTTCTTTTGCCCAAGCGGAGTGTTCCCACCGTAGATGCGTGCGCCTGTAAGATGGAACCGCAGGATCTGCTACACCAGGGGATCCATCTGCAGTGCCGGATGCCCTTTGGCCTCAAGGTGGGCAAGCAGGCCTTCCGTTTCCGTGGCAATGGTTTCGTCGCAAATCATGTCGGTGAAATTCTCAATGCCGTACAGTTCCTTGGCCGCCGCGTCCAGCCGCTCACGCACATCATCCTTCAGTTCTTTCGGCATCCAGACAATACGGGCAATACCGCCCTCGGCACGCAAAAACTTTTTGGAAGCAATAAAGTGCCAGCCGTGGCCCATAAAACCGGGAGTCTGCACTCCCCCGCCCGTCATGGAAGCCAGTTCGCCGAATGTCATGCCCACGGGAGTGATTGCGCCGTACTCCCTGTTGACAATCACCACGCCGTTGGCCTCCGGGACAATGCCGCAGATACATTCAAAACAACCGCAGGAAGTCATGGGGTCTTCCAGGATACTGTAGAGGGAAACCCTGGAAACGGCTCCCTGGGAAGCTTTTTCCACCGCTTTGCTGATTTCGCTCCAAATGCCTTTGTGCTCGTCTTCCAGCCCCTCCTTGGGGACAGGCTGGCATGCTCCCGTGGGATCCAGTTCTTTTGTGGCTTTGGCGTCCAGCCAGCTGACGGCGCCGCACAGGCCCAGCCGTTCCGGCGTCACAATGCAGACATGGGCGGGGGCAAAGGACTGGCAGAGAGTACAGGAATAGAAGGTGTCCACATTTTCGTCCACCAGTGAGGCTAGTCTTTCATCCCGTGCCGCATACCGGGGCAGTGCCAGCTCTTTTTCCAGCTCCGCCACTTTTGCCGCATCGGTGTAGATAATGACCTCGCACTTGTCCACCACATTGTTAAATTCATCTTTCATTTTGGCGTAGACAACTTCACCCAGGTGCCTGAGGCGCAGGCCTTTGGCATAAGCCTCCTTGCCGATCCGCAGCCAGACTATATTCCGCTGCCCCACGTGCATGACACCTTCGGTATAATTCATAAAGTAGTGCAGTCTTCTTTCCAGCACCGGTTCAAAATCCGGCTGCATATTCTTTCCGGCCACATTGACCACCATGGCGAAAGGCAGGCGGTAAGGCACTGTGCCCGCCTCGGAGAGGTCCGGGCCCACCAGTTCGATTTTATGGTCTTCAACCTCGGCCGGCGCTTTCATCTGGACCAGTTCCCAGGCCTTGGTCCTGGTGCCGCCGAATTCGGCGTACATGTCGTCTTTACGGATCCTTTCCCCTTCAAAGGCGGAAGCAACCCCCACCGGAACATCAATTTTTGTTACTTTAACTTTAATGTTCCTGGCCTCCAGGGAAGTGGCAAGAACTTTGTCATTGTCCGGCTGGTGCAACAGCAGGGTGGGAACTTCATTGATATATGTTTCCGTGATCGCCGGGAAGCCCAGTTCAATGGCGGCCGCTCCGGCGGCAATAATCTTTTCGTCCCAGTCGGAAAAGACATTGACAAACGCCTTTATCCTTTCCTTGGTGTACTTTTTGTGGGCGGCAAAGTCTCCCGGGGCAACGGCGCCGAAAATCAGGCTGGCCCTGATGGCCACGGAGACTGCATGAATGACCGACTCAATTTCATATCCCAGGGGGATAACCCTGAGATCAATTCCCGTTTTGACGCCCTCGGCAACAGCCTGGTCAATAATCTTGCCCACCAGAAAAGTCAACACGCCCAACTCCTGGTATTCTCTGACAATCTTACCGGCAGTTTCACTGTCCCGGCATTTGCCGATGAGAACCGCCACTCCCGGGATATCCTGTGTCACCAGTGGCACCCCGAATGCCCTGATCTGGGCGTCTGTCAGGTGGCCCTGCAGGGGAGCCTTGTAAGGCTGCTCTTCCAGTGTATATTTCACAGCTTCAATAATTTCGGCCAGCAGGGCCGAGGCGGTCCCGGCATCAAGCGCATCCTGCAGGAGTCTGCCCTGATGGATGAAACCCCTGGCCAGGTCCAGTGCTTTTTCCAGTTCACCGACAGTAGTAATTTTTTCTCCCGTTACGGCATAAATGACGGGCAGCGCATAGGCAGTGTCGGGCAGCCTCACGGGAGCTTCCGTGCCTTTGACCGCCACTGCTTTTTTCACCATTTCTTCCGCCCGTTTCAGGTATTGATCCGTGCCTGCGTAGATGATGTGAAAAAGGTTCATTCCGCCGGGTCCTCCCTTACTTCTTTTTTGCAATGTTGTTTCAGTTTCTCTGCAATGCTTTTAATGCTGTTGCGCAACATGGTACTTGCCGCATACGCTGAAGTGTTTTCCCTGTCGGACAGGCTGATGTCCTTGTCGTAGCAAATAAACCCAAGACAGTTTTCTTCCCCGACGTGCTTCTTAATGAAAGCCTCATCCTCGCTGTCGGTAATCTTGTTGCCGATGACAAGCACTTTGTGCACGCCAAGATCGGCAGCCAGCTTCTTCACCCTGCCGAAAGTCTGCACACTTCTTTCCCCGGGCTCCACCACGGTGATAAAGGCATCCACAGCGCCGGCAGTTCCCCTGCCCAGGTGTTCGATCCCCGCCTCCATATCCATGACAACCAGATCATTTTCCTTTAAAATCAAATGTGACATGAGACGCTTCAGCAGCACGTGCTCGGCACAGACACACCCGGAGCCTCCCGCTTCCACAGTGCCCATGACAAGTACTTTCAGGCCGTCAAAATCCACCGCATATGTGGCCGGGATGTCGTCCACCCTGGGGTTCATTTTAAAGATGCTGCCATAGGTGCCCGGCCGGGCGCCCGTTCTTTCCCAGACCAGGTCTTTGGCTTTCGCGATGGGCTTAAGGTTGGCGGCGGCACCCGCCTCCATCCCCAGAGCCAGCGCCAGGTTGGCGTCCGGGTCGGCGTCAACGGCCAGGACACGGTATCCTTCCGCCGCAAAGTGTTTGCAGAGGGCGGCGGCAATAGTTGACTTGCCGACGCCGCCTTTACCTGTAATGGCAATTTTCATAGCTCTCACCTATATTCCCAGTTTTGCTCTTTTCTCTTCGATGCGGTCAATAATCTTGGCGGCACAAGCCTCCGGATCTTCCTCAAAGAAGAATTTCGCCCCCACTTTTTCTTCAATGGTGTTGGTGAGCATGTCGGTAAACGCGGCCGATCCGGTCACATGAGGTGTGACGCCCAAAAAGGCATCTATCCCGGAGGCGACAACGTAGGTGCCGATGGCCACGGCTTTTTCGCTCATCCATTCCGGCGCCACGCCGGCCACAGGCAGGTCGCTGAAGTCAAGACCTTTCTCCCTGGCCACCCTTCCGACAAGGTCAAGAATCCTGCTGATATCCACACAGGAGCCCATGTGCAGTACCGGCGGGATGCCCACCCGTTCGCAGACTTCCTTTAACCCCCGACCGCACAGCTCTTTTGCTTCCATGGTCAAAAGCCCGGCTTTGGCTGCGGCCTGTGCCGCGCACCCGGTAACCACGACAATGATGTCATTTTTTATCAGTTCCTTAATGACGGTGACATGGCTGCGGTCGTGTTTAACCCTGGGGTTGTTGCAGCCCACCACGGCGGCGGCGCCGCGCAGGACACCGGCCCAGATCACATCGGCCAGCGGTTTGACCGTCTGAAAGCTGTCCGTCTGGCTGTTTACCACTGTGTCCAGATGTTGAATAATGGTTTCCACACTGTAGCCAACCACAGCTTTGTTTTTTGTTTCCGGGATCAGCACCTTGGAGCGGTCCCTGTTCCGGTAATTCAGGATTGCTTCCCGCACAATCTGCCTGGCCGTATCCAGTGCATGCTCTTCGCTAAACTCAATATAAGTGCTGCCGGCAATTTTTGCCTTGGGAGAAGTGCTGATAAATTTGGTATGATAGCAGTCGGACAACCTGGCCAGCGCCGGGAAAATACACTGCACGTCCACGATGACCGCTTCCATGGCGCCTGTAATGACGGCCAGTTCCTGCT
>JAAYLG010000086.1 GCA_012522075.1 Bacillota bacterium | reverse complement strand
CAGGCTTTTGCCGCCGGCAACGGCAATGGCGGCCAGCTGCAATGCCGTCAGCAGGCCGTCGCCCGTCGTATTGTAATCAAGGAGGATGATATGACCCGATTGTTCGCCGCCTAAAGCATAACCGCCGGCCAGCATCTCTTCCAGCACGTAGCGGTCCCCCACCTTGGTCCGCAGCAGGCGGAAGCCGTATGTTTCCGCCGCTTTTTCCAAACCCAGGTTGCTCATGACGGTGGCGACAACTGTCCGGTGAGGAAGGGCGTTACGTGCCAACAGGTGTCTCGCCAGGATCATCATAATGGCGTCACCGTCCACCAGTCCCCCGTCTGCATCCACAGCCAGGACGCGGTCTGCGTCGCCGTCAAATGTAAAGCCGAAATCGGCGCCTTCTCGTTTTACATAGCCAACTATTGCTTCCGGATGGGTGGATCCGCAGCAATCATTAATGTTAATCCCGTTAGGCCGGTCATTAAAAACAATGACTTCCGCTCCCAATGCACGGAAAGCCTGCGGGGCCAGTTTGGAAACAGCCCCGTTGGCGCAGTCCAGGATAATGCGGCAACCTTCCAGGCGGCACGGTACCGTGGAAAGCAGGTGGGCAAGATACCGGTCATGCGCCTCCGGGTCGGGCAGGACACAGCCGATATTCGCTCCTTCCGGCCGGGGCAGATTATCACCGGCTTGGAAAAACAGTTCCTCCATTTCGTCTTCAACTGCATCAGGCAGCTTAAAGCCGTCGGAACTGAAGAATTTAATGCCGTTGTCGTAATAAGGATTATGGGAAGCGGATATAACTACTCCTCCGCACCCGGCAAGCTGTTTTGTCAGGTAAGCCGCCGCCGGCGTGGATATTACCCCGGCCAAATAAACGTCGGCACCGGCGGAAGTCAAGCCGGCCACCAGGGCAGACTCCAGCATGGTGCCGGATTTCCTGGTGTCACGTGCCACCAGGAAAGCTTTCTTACCCCTGTTTTCCTTCTGTAAGACAAAAGCGCCGATGCGGCCTATTTTAAAAGCCAGCTCCGGCGTTAATTCCCTGTTGGCTACGCCCCGGATGCCATCGGTTCCGAACAATTTTCCCATGCATTTTCCTCCCACATTTCAGTTTGGTAAAAACATGTGACAGCATGTCTTGGCAAACTATTCCGCTGCAATTTTTATTTCCACATGAATCGGTCCCACGTGCAAAGCTTCGCAACCTTGAGGCACCTGCAAGGCGACCGCGGTACTGAGAGAGCTCTCCGCCTCTGTAATATCCACCGGTTCGGTCAAAACCTCGCTGATCTCATCCAGCACACCCTGCGGACCTTCCAGTGTGACTTCCGCCGGGTTCAAAATGACTTGTTGCACAGTTAATCCTTCCTGTAATTCACCGCTGACCTGCAGGCGGACAGGGACTGTTTTTTGCGGCAGAGCCACCGGGACTGTTATTTCTACCTGGGAGGGGTGGACACTGACTCCTTCCACCACCTGCCCGGAAAAATCAACAGCCTGCACCCCAACATATTGCGTGAGGCTGCTGTCCGCGCCGTCCACATTGACAATGGCACGGACGCGAGCTACTTTCTCCAGCCGGGAACGGGCACCGCGCACAAAAGCTTTCTGTGGGTTAATGTTAACCTCACCAATCTGGTAATGGGGCGCCGGTGATCCTAAAAGGTCAACCTCCACGAGCATTTGCGGAGACTGAATTTCTTCCAGGACAACCACCACCTGCTCGGGATTGAAAGAAACAACCCGCACCCCGCCGGGCAGGTCTGCCACGGGAGTAAGACGATGCTGGCCGGCCCCCAAATTGCGCAGATCTACAAAAACATTTAATGTCTGCAGCGTAATATTGTCCAGGACAGATGAGCGCCCCTCCAGGATGACCTCAATCTCCTCCGGGATCTTTGTTAGCTCCAGTTCACTCTGCAGGTTGACCCACTCCAGAGGCACATTGGGATAGCGGCGAGTAATATTCTGCGTTTCCGTTTCACGGTAATCCCCCGTCACATAAGCCCAAAAGATAAAAGCAAGGAAAAAAGCAGTTAACCTGACAAAAGTATTATTGCGCAGCAGCCGTTTCATCATTTCGCGTTCAACCTCCACTGCCGGATATTAAGCAGGTTTGACTGGGGCTTGCATAAATTGGTAACCAGCTGCCGCAGAGTTTTTTCATCCAGAAAACGGGTCAGCTTGCCGTTATTTGCCAGGGAAATGGCGCCTGTTTCCTCAGAAACAACAATGCAGACGGCATCAGACTGTTCGGAAATCCCCAGGGCCGCACGGTGGCGTGTTCCCAGTTCCTTGCTGAGATTGGGGTTTTCCGTCAGCGGCAGGAAGCACCCTGCCGCCATCACCCGGTTGCCGCGGATAATGGCAGCTCCGTCATGCAGCGGGCTGCGGGGGAAAAAAATATTGACCAGCAGCTCGGCCGACACGTGTCCGTCAATGTGGATGCCGGTCTCAATAATCTCGTTCAGGCCCGTTTCGCGTTCAAGGACGATTAAGGCGCCAATGCGCTTTTTAACCAGTACCTGGACAGCTTTTATCAACTCATCCAGCATCTTGTCAAAATCAAAGTCTTCAAAAGGCCGGCTGCTGCGTGTAAAAATACTGCCGCGGCCCAGTGTTTCCAGTGCACGCCGCAACTCCGGCTGGAAGACAATGGGGATGGCAACAATACCCAGGGTCATAAATCTGTCCAGGATCCAATACAGTGCAAACAACTGGAGCTGGCGGCTGACAACAGTGGCAATCAGCAGGACAGCCAGTCCTTTAACCAGCTGTTCCGCCCGTGTCCCTCTAATCAGTACAATTGCTTTATAAAAAACGAAGGTGACTATGGCGATATCCAGAGCATTACGCCAGTTTAACGCCGCAACAATTGTCTCCATAATGCTTGCCAAACCGCCCCACCTCCGTTGCACATTAACTTTTACTGGCAGCTATCACACTAATTGCAAAACATAAAACTATCTTTCGCCAAATTGCAACATTATCCCTGCACCTCCGGCAGCAAAAAGCAAAAATAATCGTTTTCTCCCTCTGGAATATAGTATGCCGGCAGGTGGGTATCTCATGTTTAGTTTTACACACCAATTATGGCGGCCGGTCTGCCGCAGTGCAGGCAGGCACCGCTCTTTGTTCCCCTTTTGACAGTATAGCCTTTGCGCTCAATAAGCAGGTTGCCGCAGCCGGGGCAGAAGGTGTTGTTGCCGCTATGGCCGGGCACATTGCCCAGATAAACATAATCCAGTTTTTGCCGGGCCACAAGTTGCAGTTTCTCCATTACCCCCACGGGTGTGGGTGGCAGGTCAAAGCGATGTTGTGGGAAATAGCGCGTTAGGTGAACCGGCATGGCAGGATTCAGTGACGCCGCCCAGTCGGCAAACCGGGCCACTTCTTCCTCGCTGTCATTAAGTCCCGGCACCACCAGATAAGTCAATTCCACGTGGGCTGAAGCGGCGGCCGTTTCAACATAGCGCAGAACGGGCGAAAGGCGGCCGGCGCAATGCCTGCGGTAATATTCGTCTTGAAATGCTTTGACGTCAATATTAAAAGCATCAATTACAGGCAAAAGCTCCTGCAGCGGCTCTTGGTTGAGAAAGCCGTTGGTTACCAGCACATTCTTCAAGCCTTTGGCTTTTGCCAGGCGGGCAGTCTCCAGGACAAATTCAAACCACATGCCCGGTTCCGCATACGTGTAGGCAATGCCAAACGGTTCAGGGTCGCCGTACAACAAGGCCGCCTCCACCATCTCCGCCGGTGTGAAGTATTTTGCCGCCACCGGGTCTCCTTTTACCAGCCGCCAGTTCTGGCAGAAACCGCAGTCCAGATTGCAGCCACTCGTGCCGATTGAAAAAATCTGCCTGCCGGGATAAAAGTGGAAAAGTGGTTTTTTCTCGATCGGGTCCAGTGCCATGGCAGCACAGCGACCGTAATTTAAACTGTAGAGTTTGCCTGCCACCTCCCGGCGCACTCCACAACGACCTGTACCCCCGTCCTGCAAGCGGCAGAAATGTGGGCACAGCCGGCAGAGGACGCCGGGAGAGCGTGTTTCATAGTAGCGTGCCTCATGCATAATGCAGCCTCCGTCTTTACTGGTAACGTTCAACCTGAAAACGGTAGAGCCGGTATTCTTCCTCCGGCCTGATGCCCGCTTTTTCCAGGGCAATGCGGACCTGTTCTTCCGCCGTCTCCACTCCTTCCAGGTCCGGTAGAAGCACGCCGCGGCGGTTGCCACAGGAAACAATCACGCCGTATTTTTTAGGATCCAGTTCTTCCAGCCCGGCAACCTCTTCCGCCGGTGCCAAAACATCAACCGAATAAGACAGAAGCGGCAGTTCTTTTTGCGTGACCGGAGGAAAGCGCGGGTCGTGCATGCCGGCCGAGATGGCGTTGGCGATAATCTCCTCCGCCAGGGAAGGGCGAACCGGTTCAATGGTGCCGATACAGCCGCGCAGCCGGCCGTTAATTTTCAAGGAAACGAACGCTCCCGCCCTCTGCCTGCCAAGCGGTGATCCGGGGGGCGGGTCAATAACTTTCCCTTCCAGCACATAACTTTCCAACGCCTTTTTCGCTAGCATGACATGTTCACTTCCGACAGGGCGCATGTCTTTGCGGGCGGAAGCGGGCGTCAAGTCGGCTACCAGGTAACCTACGCCAAAGGGTCCTTCATAGGAAAGCACCTCCGGCCGGACATGATCACCGTCCAGTATTCCCAGCCCGATAAGGATGGAACGGTAACCGCATTCCGCCGCTTCTTCCCTCAATTCTTGGCTTATCTTTAAAATGCCCTGGACATCATACTGTTCAAGCAAGTTCACCAGCTGGCCGTCAAATTCCCGTCCCGCCTCACTGTAGCCGTAAGGAGCATCCGGCTTCAGGCGGTGGGACAGGTCGGCGCTGATGACAAGTGCCGCCTGGCGTTTTTGCCGCATGAGAGCTTTACGGACGGCCTGGCCGAAAGCATACAGCCTGTCGGGAGGCAGCAGCCCGAAAGTTATGTGGACAAGGGGCAGGCGCACACCTGCTTCCTGCAGGAAATAAAGGGGAACAGTGGCTCCATGATCCAGTGCCACAGAAACACCGTAAGCAGCCGCACTGCGCTTGTCAATTCCGGCCATCCGGATGCCTGCCCGGTCGGCTTCCAATTCGATGGCTGCAAGCAGATCTTTATCATTACGGTAAGTAAAAGTTAGGGACGGTACGCCAAACTGGGCCAGGGAGCCGGTATGCATGTCCCCTGCCAGGACGGCAATCGCATCACGAAACATTGGCCCGTGGGGAGTTATGAGGACCAAAACATCCGCACTGCTCGCCTTGACGCGCCTTGCCAGTTCCTGCATAGCGGTGTAAGTGGCGGCTACTTTTGCCTGCTCCGCCCCGCCCACGGCGGGAATTACAATGGCAGGGTGCGGGTAAATGCCCGCATGGGCAATAGTTTTCATTTCGCATTCCTCCCTGCAAATCTCGTCACCTATAGTTATAGTGTTTCCGGAAATCATTTCCCTTACTTCTATCTTACTGGATTTTTTGCTGCAATGAAACAGTTTTTCTCTTTTTTGCCTGCCGGACCGTAAGATAAAAAAACGCGGGTCGCAACCGTTCCGGTTGCGGCGCCGCTCCCTTGGCAGATTTACAGATATTGTGCCGCTTCCCTGTCAACAAGAAAGATACAGTCAGAGTGCAACTGGAGAATGGAAGCAGGCACGGCCGGGTCAATATCTCCGCAAACAGCAGCTTTGATAGCCTGTGCTTTTTCTTTGCCGTTTGCCAAAAGCAGTATCTTTTTGGCCTGCATAATTGTTTTTATCCCCATGGTAATGGCATGCGTGGGGACTTCCTCCATGGAAGCAAAAAACCTGGCATTGGCTTTGATCGTATCGTCACTTAACCGTACCACATGGGTCGGACCGGTAAAGCGGGTGGACGGTTCATTAAAGCCGATATGGCCGTTTCTACCAATCCCCAGGATCTGCAGGTCAACCCCGCCTGCACGCTGCAAGGCTTGTTCATATTGTACGCAGGCGGCCTCCGTATCGGCAGCCAGGCCATCGGGAATGTGGGTATTCTCCGGACGGATGTTTATATATTTAAAAAAATTTTCCCACATAAAATAATGGTAGCTCTGCACATTGTCCGGAGCCAGTCCCAGGTATTCATCCAGGTTAAAGGAAACGACACGGCTGAAGTCCAAACCGTCTTTTTTATGCATTTCCGTCAGTTCTCTGTACATGCCTAAAGGTGTGCTGCCGGTAGCCAGGCCCAAAACAGTATCCGCCTTGGCACAAATCTGGCCCGCCACAATCAGAGCCGCCCTGGTGCTTAATACTTTATAATTGTCCACCACATATATCTCCATTGTCTTCCTCCGTTTTTTACATGACTAATAAAACCACCTGAACCTTTTGTCCCGGGGATCGCTCCCCGGTTTTGTGAGTTCGTTAACGGTCGTGGCAACCGGGAGGCACCCGCCGAACATTTCGATTAACCTCCACCTCGTCAACACGTTTGCAACGTGTTCCGGCGCTTGTAACTGTTTTGTCCAGGCCCGTCACTGCATTTTCTGCCGGTTCTTCACCTCCTTTAGGTGACTTGGGCAGTATTGCCGGCTTTTCTTCCCGCTTTTTCACCTCCTTGCAATGACTTTAGTAGTATAGCATACACTGGTCGGCTTGACAATGTTCCAGGAAGCAGGAATAATTATGAAAGGCACGGAATCCGGCCGTACGGCCTTTTGGCATTTTATCTGTCGCGGAAAACAGGAAACTTAACTGCCCGGCAGCTGCCCGTGGTAATAGCGGAGTAGCCCGGCATAAACAGCCCATGCCAGCTTGGACTGGTAAGCCCGGTCAGCCAAAAGGCGGGCTTCTTCCGGATTGGACAGGAAACCGCATTCCACCAGCACGGCCGGGCTTTTCGCCTCATTGAGCACATAGTAATTGCCTGGCTTCACTTCCCTGTCTGTATTGGCCAGGATACGTCTCAGCTCCTGCTGGATCGCCTCGGCAATAACTTTTGAATTTCCCTCACCTGCTTTATGAAAAACTTGAGCCCCCCGCCAGACGGGAGAGGCAATGGAATTGACATGAATGCTGAGCAGCAGGTCCGGCCGGGCGCCGTTAATGATCTGCATCCTGTTTTTCATATCCTGTTGTTTTTTGGGTCCGGCCGCCGGCAAAAGCAGGTCGCGGTCCGTTTCCCTGGTCATTACCACACGCGCCCCGGCAGATTGCAGGTAAGCCCGCAGAAGCAGGGATATCTCCAGTGCCACATCTTTCTCGGCAATCCCGTCACGCATCACACCCGGGTCATAACCGCCATGGCCTGGATCGACGGCAAATACTTTCCCGGACAAAAGGAGCCCCGGCTTCATGGCCGGCTGCGTGTCTGTCAGCCGCCGACCGGCCGTAAATAGCGAGACAAGCAGTAAAAGAAAGAGCAACGAGAGAAAACAAAGGCGCCGCTTCAGCCTGGGTGCGGCCAGAACAATCAGACGCACGCGGATCCCTCCCTCATATGCATATGCCAAAGAAAAACCCCTTATGAAAAGAGGAGCTTATGAAAAACAACAAGTACTTACAGTTATTTGCAACTTTTTTTAAAATCGGAGCCACAACTTTCGGCGGCGGCTATGCCATGCTGCCGATTATTAAAAGGGAAGTGGTTGCCGGACACGGCTGGCTGGATGACGAAGAATTCCTTGATGCCCTGGCGGTTGCCCAGTCGCTGCCGGGAGCTGTGGCCGTGAATACCGCCATTTTTATCGGCCACAAAGTCGGCGGCATCGTCGGCGCCGTCATTGCCATGCTGGGTGCCGTCCTGCCTTCCTTTCTTGTCATCCTGACTATTGCCATGTTTTTTACGCGCTTTACGGAAGACAAAATTGTAGCCGCCGCCTTCAACGGCATTCGCCCGGCCGTGGCCGCTCTCATTGCCGCCGCCGTTTTAACTGTTTTTCAGGAAAAGCGGAGTATCATCCTGTGGGGCATCTTTTTTATCCTGGCCGTCTTCTTTAAGCTGCATGCCATGCTGCTGATCGCCGCCGGTGCCGCCACCGGTCTGTTGCTGCACAGTCGAAAAGGCATAAAAACTAAAAAAGGAGATTTGCCATGATCTTACTGCAACTGTTTTTTGCTTTTTTTAAGATCGGCATTTTCAGCATTGGCGGCGGTTATGTCATGCTGCCGCTCATTGAAAAGGAAATTATCACCGCCCACGGTTGGCTGACTTTAGCGGAATTTGTCGATATTGTAGCCATTGCGGAAATGACGCCCGGACCCATTGCCATCAACAGCGCCACCTATATCGGCTACCGTACCGCCGGCTTTTTCGGGTCGGCAGTTGCCACCGCCGGCGTGGTAACGCCTTCTCTCCTGCTGGTGCTGCTGGCGGCAACCATCCTGAAGCAAATTTACCGGCATGAATGGGTTCAGGCCGCTTTCGGCGGCCTGCGCCCGGCGGTAGTTGCCCTCATCGCCCGTGCCGCCATTTTTATCGGCCAAACGTCCATCCAGGACCTTGCTGCAGCAGCAATTGCCGCAAGCGCCTTGCTGCTTTTGCTGAAAACGCGGCTGCACCCCATCATGGTCCTTGTGCTGGCCGCCCTGGGAGGAATAATCATATATAAATAAAAACGTGCCCCCTTCAGGCACGTTTTTTTACGAGCTTTTTCCTCGCAGCCGGCACTGCCTCTTCCGCACTCGTCCGTTCGGTCGGCGGCAGGTAATTGTTGAGCGGCGGAGGATCAAAAAGACTGGGATGGCCCAGTTTAGCCGCCAGCGCCGCCGCTGTCACGCCGTAAAGGGCATGGCTTAACATGTATGACAGGTTGCTGGCAGCGTCTTTCGGCTTGACCCGGTCCGAAGTGAGGATACTCAACAGCGAGGTGACGCCGGAGCCAATGGCAACACCCGTAACAAGCCCTTTCAGGGGAAAATGATCCCTGCCTGTTTTCGACAGCAGGTAAGTTATGCCAATACCGCCGAGGGCGGCCAAACCAAAATCAAACAACAAGCCTAAAACCTGCCCCTTGATGCTTTCCGCCTCGCTTTTTCTGGAAACCCAGACGCCTGCCGCCGTGGAGCGAAAGGACCTTTGGGATATTTTCCCCCAGTGCAATAATTCATCTGAGAACGTTTTTACAGCATTTCCTCCCAGCCCGGCTACCAGTCCCAACAGGAATCTGTCTGTAATTTTTCCTCGCATCTTTCATCCCGCTTTGCTTAAATTGTATCTTTAGCATACCCATAAAGGACACGTATATGATAACGTCGTGAAGGCAAGATTTGCCATGTTTGCTCCGGAAAAGAACCTTGCCGCCCGCTGGGTAAGTTGTAAAATTAATTGCCGCATATAACAAAAAAAAATAGAGACTCATGGCACAACCTCTGATATGTTAAAGGTGACTAAACCACAACATAAAGGAGGCCATGGACATGAGTCAATCCCATTGTACCACGACTTCCCGCCGTTTTAAACACATTACTGTGAAAGAACGCTACCAAATTGAAATTCTTCTCAAGGAGAAGAAGCGCCCCAGTGAGATAGCGAGGCTGTTAGGCAAGCACAAACGAACT
>JAAYLG010000085.1 GCA_012522075.1 Bacillota bacterium | reverse complement strand
GTAATCGCGAAGGATGTAATCGGCAGCGCGACCAATGATCACGCAGTCGCTCTTCAAAGCCAGGTTTTCAATGATATTGATCTGTTCGGTATACACCTTCATGCTGAAGTCAAAGGGGGGAGTGATGGGTGCGGTGAGTGTCTGCGCGCTAGTGATGGGGTAGTAGGTGAGGGGGCGATTTTCCACGATGCTATTGACGTACTCTTCCGCCAAGCCACTTTTCTGGGCAATTTGGGTGATGATCTCTTGATCGTAATAAGCGATGCCAAGGGTCTCGGCCAGATACCTGCCAAGCTCACGGCCGCCACTACCAAATTCACGGCTGATGGTAATAATCTTGTTCATGCGTTGATGAATTGCTTGAGTTGCAAACTTACGTTTTTTTGTTTAAAAAATTCAATAAATCGTGCATCGAAACAGGGTCGACGCGTTAAAAAAATCACAATAAACTGATCAGGTAATCCTTGTCCCATCCCGCCCTGAGTCGTTTAGATACTAAACTGCCTTTGGTTTTCGTGTCTTTTTTCAACAAGTTCAAGGATATCTTCCTCACGATGGCAAAATTTTCAGCCGCGCGTTTATCGCGCTTGCGTTGTTCATCTTCTCGAAAGACCATGTCAAGCACCCAGTGGAGCGAGTTTTCCACACCCCAGTGATCCCTGACATACCGGTTGAAGGGTTGCCGCGCGTCCAGGCTGCTGATATAATACCGTTCTTCGGTCGTGATTTTTTCTTTCGTCTCGCGAGTCGCGGTAATTTTGATGATCGTTTGCAGGCCAATCCAACGCCCCTCGAGATCATCCACGAATCCTTTCTCGAACACTTGGCAACGCCTGGTCTCGATCCTGCCGTGACCTTTATCCATTTCCGTCATGTCCGAGACGGCGCGGGAACTGTTGCAGGCGGCCTCGACTTCTTCCCGGAGAGACTTCTGGTTGTCTTTCACGGCCAGGATATAGTCCGCTTCCTTCTCGATGATTTTCTCACATATGGTGGTCTGGGTGCCCATCGCGTCAATGGTTATAATGGAACCTTTTATATCGAGCAAATCCAACAGTTCCGGAATGGCCGTGATCTCGTTGCTTTTAGCATCCGTTTTCCACTGTCCCAGGCAGAGGTTATTCTCCACGCTCCAGGCATGGACAAGGTGGATGGGCGACTTGCCGTGGAAGGAATCTTTCGAGCCCCGGACGCTCTTGCCGTCAATGGCGATGACCTTCTCCAAGTTGCCATCCCCCTTCATCTCATCGCACCATTGTATGAACAGGCGTTCAAAATGGCGGGGGTTGATCATGCCGAAGACCCGGTTGATCGTGTCGTGCGAGGGAATGCCATTGGGAAGCTTCAGGAATTGCTTTAGAAACACGTGATTGGTTTTCCCGAAAAGCTCTATGGAATCCCATGATTCCGCTCCCGAAAGCACCGCCAGAACGCTGAGTATAACGATATCAATCAGTAAATGTTGTTTTTTACGGTTCAAGCGGGGATCAGAAAGTTGCCCGAATGTACGATGAAGTGATGTCATGACGTGTTATTTTGAATTTCAAGCGTGAAATTACAATATAACATTCAAAATATAACACATTGTCACTTAAATAGTTATCAACAGGGAAACTCAAGAAATGTTGATAACCACTCACTTTTGAGATTTTTCATGCGTTTGCCCTGCTTTTTCTTGCCGGTTTTCGTTAAAATGAATATCTTTGTCTAATATAAAAAGCAAGAATTCTGGCGAGCTTGTCAATAGCATATCGCTTTTAGAGCGTAGTTTTATCAGGATTGATGAAGTAAGCTGTAGAATAAAAATGCAAGAATATGAATATACAATAACAATAACCGATAGTTTTTTGAAATTACTTCTGAATAACTTAGATGAATAAATGAAAACATTACACGTCCCAAACCAAACAATCGCACAATGCGAGACCGTTTTCGACAAAATAAAAATGATGTTGGAAGCGGGGGCCGAAGTTGCTATTGATCAAGTGAACTGGAATGATGAGTTCCCAAAATCCTTGCCTGTGACGGTGAGAGTGGCGCATGATGGCGATCGGCTCTACCTTTACTATACGGTGACCGGTGAGGAGATACGGGCAGTTAATACCAACGATTTCGGTTCGGTGTGGGAG
>JAAYLG010000084.1 GCA_012522075.1 Bacillota bacterium | reverse complement strand
GCTAATGAGATGGCAATATTATCAGAGGTGCCAAAATATGGGTGGCAATAAAACTTGCAATTAACCGAAATATTTTCATTATAAAAAAAAGGTTGACATCCAAGAGAAATCAGATAAAATAAAATCAGAACACGTTCTAAAATCAGTTCTAATATTTGTTATTAGGAGATACAAATGAACAAGCCATTAAACGGTATTAAAGTCGTTGAGGTAAGTACCTTTATTGCAGTTCCTGCTTGTGCTTCTTTCCTGGCAGATTTTGGTGCGATTGTAATCAAGATTGAGTCAAAGGAGGGCGACCCTGTCCGCTTTACCGGCACTTCTGAAGGCCGTGTGGACAGCCCTTATGAAAACACCACCTTTGACCTGGAAAATGCCCGCAAGCGAGGGATTGTCCTGGATCTGAAATCAGCGAAAGGGAAGGAGATTCTCTTTAAACTTCTGGAAAGTGCTGATGTCTTTCTGACAAACCTGCAGCCCCATTCTCTTAAGAAGCTTAGCTTGGATTATGAGAGCATTAGAAAGAGGTTTCCCCGAATTGTTTATGGTTCGTTTACCGGTTATGGAGAAACAGGCCCTGATTGCAACCTCCCTGGATATGATTTTACAGCCTTTTGGGCCCGGGGCGGTATTATGGGCTCCCTATCCCAGAAGGATATGGAGCCTATGAACTTGGTGCCCGGTATTGGCGATCATATCGCTGGGATGTTTCTTTGTTGCGGCATACTTACAGCGCTGTACAAAGCTGCGAAAACCGGGCAAGGCGCCAAGGTATCCACAAACCTTTTGCACAGTTCAATTTATATCCAGGGAGTACCTATACAGGCCGCTCAATACAAGGACATTGGCCAGCAATACCCCATCAGCCGCAAAAATGCGGAAAACCCGTTTAACAATAGCTAAAAATGCAAGGACGGACGCTTTATCCAGATATGCATGCCGCTTTTTGACAAATACTATCCTCTTTTCATGCCGCTGATCGGCCGTGAGGACCTTGTGGGAAACCCACGCTATACAATGGAAAACATAGCAAAGAAAAAGCTCCACAGTGAATTTATTGATATATTAAGTGAAGCTTTTAACAAGAAAACGTCGGCAGAGTGGTCGGAAATATTTAGGGCAAATGATATCCCATATTCCCTTTGCCAAATCTGGGACGAAGTTTTGGAGGATCCGCAAGCATGGGCCATTGGTGCATTTGAACATGTCGATTATCCTTCCGGAAAGCGCATTATGGTACGCGTGCCAGTAAAAATTGAGGGAGTGGAAACTCTACCCCGCGGAAAAGGCCCCCTGCTCGGAGAACACAGCACGGAGATACTCAGAGAACTTGGCTACAGCGACGAGGAATTGAAAAAACTCCATGAGAAAGGTGTCTACTGCACCTGGGAGGATGTTAAGGGGATCTGTGGTGGTTAAAAAAATCTACACAATGGGAATTGATATTGGCTCTACAACGTCCAAAACCGTGATCATGCTGAATAAAAAGGAGATTGTTGGACAGGCGGTAATCCCGGTCGGAACAGGCACAAGCGGTCCTTTGCGTTCGATAGAAGCCGCATTGAAATCAGCGGGGATTGCCCGGGAGGAGGTATCTTTTACTGTTGCCACCGGCTACGGGCGAAACTCAATCCGGCAGGCACAGCTCAAGTTGAGCGAGTTGAGCTGCCATGCTAAGGGAGCAGTCTGGCTCTACCCCCCGGTGCGAACGGTAATTGATATTGGCGGACAGGACATAAAGGTCATGTCCATCTCGGAAGACGGAAAGCTGCAAAATTTTGTAATGAACGATAAGTGTGCAGCCGGAACAGGACGTTTTCTGGAGGTGATGGCACGGGTACTGGAAGCACGTTTGTCCGATCTGGGAGAGCTTGACGCACGGGCAAAAAATTACGTTGAGATTAGTTCCACCTGTACAGTATTTGCCGAATCTGAAGTGATATCCCGGCTTTCTCAAGGGGCGGATATCTGTGACCTTGTAGCGGGCATACACAGGTCGGTGGCCGTACGGGTGGCCGCTCTTGCCAACAGGCTGGGTGTTGTAGAACCGGTATTTATAACCGGCGGTGTATCGCTGAATTCAGGTGTTATCCGGGCTTTGGAAGCGGAACTTGGGGTTCGGGTTTGGACAGATGCAAGGGCAAATCTCGCCGGCGCCATCGGTGCAGCTTTATCCGCCCGACCATGATAAGAAAAGTTTCGAGAAATTTTTTTCGAGGAGAAATGCCATGACTGAAAAAAACACAAGCGGTGAAAAAATACCGGCTAAACAAAGGCTGAAAGAGATTGCAGAAAAAGTTACCCGGGAAGCATGGGAAGCTAAAAAGAGAGGAGAAAAAATCGGTTGGTGTGCTTCCAACTTTCCCCAGGAGATTACTACTACTATGGGCATTCCGGTTGTGTACCCGGAAAACCACGCGGCGGCAGTCGGGGCAAAAGGCGGGGGCCAAAGAATGTGCGAATATGCGGAAAGTATGGGCTATTCCAGTGATCTCTGCTCTTATTCCTGCATTAATTTTGCCTTTACCGATATTGGCGAATGTCAGGAGCTTAACATTCCGCTGCCGGATTTTTTACTCTGCTGCAACAATATCTGCAACTGCATGATTAAGTGGTATGAGAACCTGGCCTTTAAGCTTGACATACCGCTTTTGCTCATTGACATTCCGCGCCTCAGCAATTTTACCTGTGACGATGACAGAATCCGTTATATTCGCGCCCAATTTGATGATTGCATATTGAAGCTCCAAGAGATAACCGGCAAAACATGGGATGAAGAAAAATTTAAGAAAGTAATGGACATATCACTGCGGAGTTCAAAGGCCTGGTTGAAAGCCGTTGACTATGCAAAGTATGTTCCGTCCCCCTACAGCGGTTTTGATATCTTTAACAATATGGCAGTCGCCTGCGTTGCACGCGGTACGGAGGAAGCAGCAGAGGCTTTTGAGCAGCTTGCAGAAGAGTATGAAGCAAATGTCAAAAACGGTATAACCACTTTTAAGGGGGAAGAAAAATATCGTGTTCTTTTTGAAGGCATTGCCTGCTGGGCATACCTGGGTTTTACCTACAGGACACTGAGAGATTTTGGCATTAATATAACTTCCACCATTTACGGTCCGGCTTTTAGCTTTTTATATCAAAACGTAGACGAATTAATGGCCGCTTATTCCTATGTGCCAAACTGCAACTGTTTTGAACGTGAAGTTGAACTCCGGGTAAAAGATGCCATCGCCAAAAAGGTGGACGGCGCCATAATCCATATGAACCGCAGCTGTAAAAACTGGAGCGGCAAGCTGTATGAGCTGGAACGCCAGTTGCGTTTGCAGGCGGGTATTCCGACAGTTGTCTTTGACGGCGACCAGTGCGATCCCCGGGCGTTCTCCGAGGCACAGTTCATAACACGCATCAAGGCGCTTATTGAAATAATGGAGGAAAACAGGCGGAAAAAGGAGGAGCTAAATGAATAGGATTGCATCGCTGCTTGCCGATTTCCAGGCAATTGCTGCAGATCCCAAAAAACAGCTTGAAAAGTATTTATCTGCAGGGAAAAAGGTAGTTGGATGCATGCTGTATTTTTGCCCCGAGGAACTTGTCACGGCCGCAGGCATGGTGCCTTTCGGCCTCTGGGGGGCGGAAATGATTGTTACTAATGCCAAAAGCTATTTCCCGTCTTTTACGTGCTCAATATTGCAAACCATACTGGAATTGGGCATCAAGGGCGAATATGATGGGATTTCTGCCGTGATGGTTCCCCTTTTGTGTGACAGCCTTAAAAGTATGGATCCAAACTGGCGCTACGGGGTAAAAAAGAAAATACCGGTTATTCCTGTGACACATGCCCAGAACCGGAAAACACGCGCCGGAATTGAATTTACAACTTTGCAATACCAGGGTATCAGAAGACAGTTGGAGGAACTGTCAGGCAGGGCAATAACAGACGAAGATATTGCCGCGGCTGTAAAGGAATATAACCGGCATCGCGCTATGATGCGTAGGTTCAGTGCCGCTGCAGGGCGCCATCCTGAACTTGTATCTCTCCCTGCACGCAATGCCGTGTTTAAAAGCAGCTAATTTACCGATGTCAGGGAACACTACAAAAAGGTAAGTGAGCTAACAGAGCTTCTGGAAGAAGCGCCAGAAGTTCCCTGGAAAGGTCCCAAAATTGTCACTAGCGGCATTATTGCCGACAGTCCCATTCTTTTAAAAATACTTGCCGATTGCGGGATTGCAATTGTGGATGACCAGGTAACGCATGAGTCCCTTCGGTTTCGTTTTGACGTGCGGGAAACCAAAAATCCCCTGGAGGGAATGGCTGAATGGATTGGAAAGATAGAAGGGTGTCCCGTGCTGTATGACCCGGGAAAGCAACGCGGAAAAATGCTGATTGATCTTGTTAAAGCCAGCGGCGCAGACGGAGTTGTTTTTGTCCAGACTAAATTTTGTGATCCGGATGAGTATGATTATGTCCCTTTGAAAAAAATGCTGGATGATGAAGGCATACCCAGCCTGCGGCTTGAGGTAGACCAGCAAGGTTACAATTATGAACAAGTCAGGACTGCTGTGGAAACTTTTTGTTCAATTCTGTACTAAATCAATTTCCTGGAGTGTGTGGTAATGAAAATTGCATTATTGGTAAACAAGGGTAATTTTGAACGCTACAGCGGCTATGAAAAGATCCCTTCGGGTTGGGAGCTAATCCATCTTGGCTGCGACTTTCCAGAAGAAGAAAAAATTATTGCCACAGATGCCGATGTCATCCTGG
>JAAYLG010000004.1 GCA_012522075.1 Bacillota bacterium | reverse complement strand
AGCCCGACTTGGTCCTTTTGGATATTTCTCTGCCCTTTTATAACGGCTATTATTGGTGCGACAGGATCAGAAAAAATTCCAACGTACCAATCGTCTTTTTATCTTCCCACACGGAGAATATGGACATTATCATGGCCATGAACATGGGCGGCGACGATTACATTACCAAACCCTTTTCCCTGGATGTCGCTACCGCCAAGATTCAGGCCATGCTCAGGCGCACCTACCGTCTCCACAGCGCGCCGCAGACCCTGGCAGCCCGGGAAGTAGTGTTAAATCTAAACGATGCATCAATATGCTATAAAGGCACCAAGGTCGAGCTTTCCAAAAATGAGTTTAAAATCATGCAGACGCTGCTCGAAAATAAAAACCAGGTTGTGACGCGCGAGCGGCTGATGAAAAGATTATGGGACAGCGACTGTTTTATTGATGACAATACCTTAACAGTGAATGTCAACCGGCTGCGGAGGCGCCTGGAAGAAGCAGGCGTTCATGACTTGATTGTTACAAAGAAAGGTATGGGGTATATTGTTTACGATTAAGTCCTACCTGCGGTATCGCAAAGCAGTTTTCGCCATTTACCTGGCGGCAGTTTTTTTCTTTACCCTGACTCATTTTTTATCCGGCCTGCCCATGTATTCGGTTTGTTATAGCACTGTAATGCTCACTTTTTTACTGCTCATCTGGATTGTGTTTGACGCAGCACGTTTTCATGGCAACATAAGGCGCCTTGACCGCCTGAGTAAAAACATGAATAATTTAACGGCACTGGCCTCCCTGCCGCCAGCTGATAACAATTTGTTGGAACAAAAGTACCGGGAGATTATTGCCGCTTTGGCATCTGTTCTGGCGCAAACAAAAGCCGGCATGGAAGAAGCACAAGCAGAACAAATTGATTACTATACCATGTGGGTGCATCAGATTAAAACACCTATCACGGCTATGCGCCTGGCGCTGCAGGGCAACGGCAATGTCAATGCCATCCTGGAGCAGGAACTGTTTAAAATTGAACAGTATGCGGAAATGGTGCTGCATTACGTTAAAATTGGCAACCTGGCAAGCGATTTGGTCATAAAAGAATACTCACTGGAAGACATAGTGCGTCAGTGCATAAAAAAATACGCGACGCTTTTTATTTATAAAAAAATTGCTGTATCTGTTGAACCAATGGAGGTGACCGTGTTAACCGACAGCAAATGGCTTTTCTTTATCTGCGAACAGATCTTGTCCAATGCAATTAAATATACACCAAGCGGTCAAGTAACCTTCTCAGCAGAAAAAAACACACTGATTATTGAAGATACGGGCATCGGCATTCGCCCTGAAGATATAAACAGAGTCTTTGAAAAAGGTTATACGGGCTATAACGGGAGGCTGGATCAAAGGGCCAGCGGGATAGGCCTGTATTTGGCAAAAAAAGTCGCAGACGCCCTGGGGATTAAAATTCAACTGACATCAAAAGTGGGCACCGGCACAAAAGTTGCTCTCCAATTCCCCGAACAAAAGGATATATGGGAATAAAGCAAAGAAAGTGACAAAAATGTAAGTTTAGAGCGGGAAATGTAAGGCTGTTCGCTGGCTGAACGTTTCCTGTTTTTTTTATAATCAAGACAGTAATGTATGAAAAGGGGAATAAGGATGGAACTGCTGCAAGTCAAAAATGTAAAAAAAGTTTACAGCACACGGTTTGGAGGGCAGCAATTTACCGCCCTGAAAAATATTAATTTTGAGGTGT
This sequence comes from Bacillota bacterium, assembly GCA_012522075.1. Taxonomy (GTDB): domain Bacteria; phylum Bacillota; class Dethiobacteria; order Dethiobacterales; family Dethiobacteraceae; genus DUUE01. The sequence continues at coordinate 1,394 of JAAYLG010000004.1, read as the reverse complement.
CGGCCGGAGAATTTACAGCCATCATGGGACCTTCCGGTTCAGGCAAAACAACCCTGCTAAATATTGTTGCCACCCTGGATAAACCTACTGCCGGTGACGTACTGCTGGAAGGGAAAAGCGTCAAAACCATCAAAGACCGTGAGCTGTCGGCCTTTCGCCGCAAAAACCTGGGTTTTGTTTTCCAGGACTTCAATCTGCTTGATACTTTTTCCGTTAAAGACAATATTCTCCTGCCCCTGGTGCTGTCGGACATGAAAATTGAGGAGATGGAAGCACGCTTGTACCCCGTTGCTGAAAGCCTGGGACTCACAGACCTTTTGGATAAATTCCCCTATGAAATTTCCGGCGGTGAAAAACAGCGGACGGCAGTGGCAAGGGCGGTCATTACCCACCCGAAGCTGCTTCTGGCCGATGAGCCGACAGGCTCCCTGGATTCCAAATCGGCAGCCAAATTGCTTGATATTTTTGCCGGGCTGCACAAAAACGGGCAGACTATTCTCATGGTTACTCACAGCTCCCTGGCAGCCAGCAGGGCTGAACGCGTTATTTTTATCAGGGACGGCCAACTGTTTTCCCAGATTTACCGGGGCGAAGACAGCAACAGTGAATTTTTCGAGAGAATAGTTTCCAACTTGTCGGTGTTGTCCGAAGGAGGTATGGACATTGGGTAGAAGCTTCTTTTTCAGGCTCGCCGTCATTAATCTACAGCGCAACAAACGACTGGTCATGCCTTTTTTTATTGCCTTGGTAATCATGGTAAGCGCCTATTTGATGGTTAATGCCATTCTGTATACAGACGGCATCACCAATGTTCCGGGCGGGCAAGGGATCAGGGATATATTTGGCCTTGGCAGCATTATCATGAGTTTAGTCGTCGTAATTTTTATGTTTTATATCAACAGCTTTTTAATAAAGAACCGGAAAAAGGAATTTGGCCTCTACGGTGTATTGGGACTGGAAAAACACCATGTAGGACGGGTTATCTTTTTGGAAAACCTCCTTGTTTTTACGGGTGCGCTGCTGCTTGGCATGCTTGCCGGTGCAGTTTTCGGCAGGTTGATTTTTATGCTGCTCTTATTTGCCTTAAAAGCAGTAGCGGACGGCAGCATCTTTAAACTGCCGGCGGAAGCATTTCTCTATACCGGTCTGCTTTTCGGCATTATTTTTCTACTTATCACTTTCTATAACCAGTTCCAGGTGCGTCTCGCCAATCCTGTTGATTTATTAAAGGGAGAACAGGTGGGCGAAAGCAGAGTACGCTTTACCGTACCTGCGACCCTGCTGGGGCTTTTTATGCTTGGCCTGGCGTATTGGAAAGCCCTGACCGTGAACAGTTCCATCACTGCATTGAAAGATTTTTTTCGGGCCGTTATTCTGGTTATCCCGGCCACAGT
>JAAYLG010000083.1 GCA_012522075.1 Bacillota bacterium | reverse complement strand
TTACCGCTTCGGCCTGGCTGCCCTGGTTATGATTGCCATTGCTTTGCTAAAGCGGGAAAAGCTGCGCCCGCAAACCGTGAAAGCGGGGCTTGTGGTCGGGTTCTTTCTTTTTAACGGTTATTCCTTTCAGACAGTAGGGCTGGCGTATACAACCGCCGCCAATGCGGGCTTTTTGACCGGACTGTCAGTTGTTCTCGTGCCCTTGGCTACGGTCGTTCTTACCAGGCGCTTGCCCCATGCGGGTGTTATAGCAGGTGCCGTCTGTGCCGCCTGCGGCCTGGCCGTCCTTTCTTCGGCGGATGTGGCCGGCTTTGCCGCCGGGGACCTGCTGGTCCTGTGCTGTGCTCTTTTTTTTGCTCTGCATATTATTTTTGTGGGCCGCTTTAGTCCCCACCATCCCATCGTCTGGCTGGTTGCGGTACAGATTGCCACAGTGGCCGTGTTAAGCGGTCTTGCCGGCCTGCTGCTGGAAGGGGGAATCAGGAAATTAGTTGTGGCCGATACGGGCACGGCTTTGCTGATTACTGCACTGTTTGCCACCTGCCTGGCTTTTTTCACACAGAACTATATGCAGCGTTTCACCTCACCGGGCCATACGGCTATTATCTTTGCCAGTGAACCTGTATTTGCCGCCATTTTTGCCGTATTGCTGCTTAATGAGACGCTCTCGCCCAATACTACCTTGGGAGGAGCGCTCATTGTAGCGGGCATGCTTTTGGCGGAGATCAGAAACTTTTCCTGGCCGACAAAGTGGCGGGCGGCAAGTGCCAAGAAAGATCAGGCAGAAAAGGTAAAGGCCTGTAGAAGGATTTAATTGATCCGGATTCTACAGGCCTTTTTTTACAGTATCTTGCTTAAAAAGGATTGTGTACGTGGATTCTGCGGGTTCTGAAAAAATTCTTCCGGCGTACCTTCTTCCAAGATCAGACCGTCGTCCATAAACATAATCCTGTCACTCACTTCGCGGGCAAAGCCCATTTCGTGGCTGACAATCACCATGGTCATCCCTTCCAGGGCCAGACTTCTCATCACATCCAGTACTTCCCCCACCATTTCCGGGTCCAGGGCCGAGGTGGGCTCGTCAAACAGCATGATCTTGGGCCGCATGGCCAGTGCCCGGGCTATGGCCACACGCTGCTGCTGCCCTCCGGATAGTTTTTCCGGGTACTGATGGGCCTTGTCCGCAAGTCCAACACGCGTCAAAAGGGACATGGCCAGAACTTCCGCATCTTTTTTGCTGTACTTGCGCACTTTCATCGGGGCCAGGGCCACATTCTGCAGCGCCGTCATGTGGGGAAAGAGATTGAAGCGCTGAAAGACCATGCCCACTTCCTGGCGGACCAGGTTGATGTCCACCTTATGATCGGTGACGGTAATGCCGTCAATTATTATCTCGCCCGAAGTTGCTTCCTCCAGCCGGTTTAAACAGCGGAGAAAAGTGCTTTTTCCCGAGCCGGAAGGACCGATGATCACAACCACTTCTTTCTGGGCGACATGGCAGGAAATGCCGCGGAGCACTTCCAGTTTGCCGAAGCGTTTTGTCAGGTTATTCACCGTGATCATCTTTGCCGAACACCCTTTCCAGGTATGATACAAACTGCGAGATGGTAGTGGTCATGATCAGATAAATGAAGGCTACGACAATAAAAGTTTCGAAAGCATTATACTCGCGCCCCACGATGATTTTTCCCGACATCATCAGTTCCGGCATGGAAATGACGGAAACAAGTGATGAATCCTTTAACATGGCAATGAACTCGTTGCCCAGAGGAGGGATGCTGCGTTTAAAGGCCTGGGGCAGAATAATATAGCGCATGGCCTGGCCGTAAGTCATCCCCAGGGAGCGCGCCGCTTCCATTTGCCCCCTGTGGATTGACTGAATTCCCGCCCGGAAGATCTCGGCGATGTAGGCGCCGCTGTTTAAGCTGAGCGTAATGGAAGCCGAGATGTAAGCGGGGAAAGAATTAAACCCCAAAATCGGGGGTATGCCGTAATGAAAGAGGAGTATCTGGGTCAAAAGCGGCGTTCCCCGGAAAAAATCGGTATAGCAGCGGGCAATGAGGGAAAGGGGCCTGAAACGTGACAGCCGCATGAGGCTGACAAAAAGGCCGATCACCGTGCCGCAGCCTACAGCAACAACTGTGAGCTGAATGGTTATTTTTGTCCCCTGCAACAAGAGCGGCAGGTATTTAAAAACGTCGTCAAAGCGCAAAACCGTATCTCCCCCTTACAAAAAACAGGGGGCAATACACACCTGTATTACCCACCTGCTGATACAGCCAAGGCATCGCGGGTAAAAGCAGTCCGGCTTAATCCAGACCGAGATATTTGGTAATGGCAATGTCGCCGGTGGTCGCGTTCTGCACACCCACGGTCTTTCCTTTCAGGTCGGACAGTTTTTTAATGTCGGAATCCTCTTTTACCACAACATACTGGGTAGCCTCATAGTATGGATCGGAAAAAGTCACCTGCTCCTGGCGTTGCGGGGTGATGGTCATGGCGGAGATGACCAGGTCGGAGGCGCCGCTCAGCAGGGAAGGAATGATGCCGTCCCAGTTGGTATTGATCAGTTCTACGGCAAATCCCATTTCTGCAGCAATGGCCCTGATCAGGTCCATATCAAAGCCTTCCGGTTCTCCTGACGGGCTGATGGATTCAAACGGTGCATAGGCCATGTCCGAGGCTACTTTATAAGTTTTGTTCAGGCGGTTGTCGCTTTCAGGTACAACATAGTCCGTGCCATCGCCGAAATACTTGTTAAAGATTTTGTCATAAACACCGTTTTCCTTGATTTTGGCCAGACCTTCATTAACCAGCTTGTGCAGGTCCGTATCTTCCTTGCGCATGGCGATGCCGTAATACTCTTTTTCAAACGAATCGTCGCCAAATGCTCTTAATTTGGAGTCCGGGTTGTTCTTGATATACTCCAGAATAACCGGTGAGTCGCCGACGACAGCGTCAACCCCGCCGTTTTCCAGTTCCATCAGGGCCGTCGGCATCAGATCAAAGCGTTTAACTTCGCTTTTCGGTTGCCCGCCGCAGCCTGCAAGGGCAAATATAAAAGCAAAGATGAGTAAAATCAGGACAGATTTGTTTGTTTTCAATTCTTCTGAAACCCCCCTGGAATATTAATAATACTCATTTTGAATTCGCTGCCCGGGCGGCTATTCCTGCCTGCAAGTAAAAAAACCACTCACCATCAGGAAAGATGGAAAAAACCGAGGGCTGAAATGCGCTGATACTCTTCGGCGAAGATTTCTGCCAGGTCCATATCCAGCAGGTGGCACAAAGCCGCCAGGTAAAAAAGATGGTTGCCCAGTTCTTCCGACAGGATTTCTTTACAATGCTCGCACAATTGTCCGTGTACATGAGTCTGCATATGATCCTTGCAAGTCTGAATATCAATTTCGGGAGGGCATACCTGTCGGGATGCAGTAATTGAGATGCAGCCGCATCCTGTTACAGATTTGGCAATGGCACGATTGACCCTGCTGCCGGATTCCTGGAATTTGGTCAGGCTATCCAGGATGCTGCGGTGACGAAGCAACAACTCGGAGACTTTTTCCTGAAACCGGCTGATAACCTCTTTTTTCACAACATTGCCCTCCTCCTGTGTGATATGCGTTATTTTTTTTATTATACTTTTATTGCCAAATTGTTGTCAATGTATGGGTGCGCCTTGGTGTTTCAAGACACTGCAGCTTTTGGAAGAGCCTCATATCCTAATTTTTAACAATGATTACGATGCGGTTTAAGCCAAACCCAATACTCAGATGTCACACGGCGTTTTAGTTCGTCTGCAATAAAACTTGCAATTATACCCTAGTCTGAAATAAAAATATTTTATATAGTCCACATTTTCACTATTTTAATATA
>JAAYLG010000082.1 GCA_012522075.1 Bacillota bacterium | reverse complement strand
TTGTTTGCTGAAAATCCCCGGGCTGAAGGTTGGCCCGGGGATTTGTGATGATGTGCTTTTAATTCAGGGTGGCCAGAAGCGCCCGCTTTACCAGAACTTTGGCAATCTGCACTTTATAGGTGGCATCTGCCAGGGGCATGGCGTCTGCCACGGCGGCTTCTCCGGCGGCCGCGGCAGTTTCTTCGTTTATCTCCTTGCCGGCAATTGCTTTTTCAGCCTTAACCGCCCGGTAGGGTACCGGTGCCACGGCATTCAGGCAGATGCGCGGGCTGCCACCGCCGACCATGACGGCACAGTTGACAATGGGGAAATCAATGGCTTTGCGCAGGGCAAATTTCATAAAGACGCTTTTGGCCGCAGGAGGAGGAGCGGGAACCTGAATCTCTGTTATGATTTCATCTGCATCCAGGACAGTGCTGCCGGGCGCTTTGACAGCAAAAAATTCTTCCACGGGAAGTGTCCGTTTGGTGGTGACTATTTTGGCAGCAAGCGCAATTAATGCCGGGGCAATGTCGGATGGATGTACAGTGAAGCAACTGCAGTTGCGGCAGCGTTTGGCCTCGTTAACGGCTTCTTCCGCCGCCGGCGTCGCTGAATCCTCCCGGTCCAGGCTCCGTTCTGCAAGGGGGATTTCCCTGAGTTTCAGTGCCTCATTTCTCTCAAAACCTTCGGCGTCAAAGGTGAGAAAACCGGCATGTGCCGCACCGTTTTCCTGCTCTTCCACACCCAGATAGCGGTTCATGCCGTTGGCTGCTTTATGCCCCTTGGCAATGGCGCCGATCACGGTACTCGGTCCGGTAATGGCATCACCGCTGGCAAACACGCCTTCCCTGGAAGTCATTTGCGTATCTGCCGCCACATCAATAAGGCCGCGGCGGGTGAGCTGCATTTGATATTTTTCACTTAAGAAGGATAGGTCGACCTGCTGGCCGATGGCCATGAGAATGTTTTCCGCTTCAACCACAGTTAATTCGCATTCATCGTACTGCGGGTTGAAAGCACCGGTTTCATCCCAGGGGCTCACGCATCTTTTCAGCTCCATGCCTTTGACGACACCGTTTTCCTCGATGACTCTGGAAAGGCCCCAGGATGTCATGATGGTGATGCCTTCTTCTTCCGCCCTTGCCACTTCGTCTTTGCTGGCCGGCATCCTGTCTCGCGGCTCAAGGCAAGCGAGGGTAACTTTTTTCGCTCCCAGGCGCTTGGCGGTAATGGCTACGTCCATGGCCACGTTGCCGCCGCCGGCCACAAAGACTTCGGAGCCGATTTTCCCTTCCATCCACTTGTTGACCTCTACCAAAAAGTCAAGGCCGAAAACTGTCAACTCCTCGCCGGCAATACCGATGATGGGGCGCTTCCAGGTGCCGGTGCTGAAACAGATGCTGTCATACTGCTTCTCCAGCTCTTCCGGCTTCACATCTTCGCCCACCTTTGTCTTGAGCACAAATCTTATCCCCATCTTTTCAAGGGCTTTGGTAAATTTGCGTACAATATCCTTCGGCAGCCGGTAGGCCGGGATGGCATACATCAGCATGCCGCCCGCTTCTTCCATGCTGTCGTAGACAGTAACTTTATGTCCCGCCTTGCGCAAGTAGTAGGCAGCGGAAAGACCGGCGGGACCGGAACCGATCACGGCTACCGCTTTTCCTGTTTCCACTTTGGGGGGAGCATAAAACTTGTCACTGTTTGCCAGGATGTAATCGCCCAGGGTGCGCTCGACGGCGCGAATGGAAACGCTTTCGTCCTCAAAGCTGCGGTTGCAGCCTGTCTGACAGAAGTGCGCGCAGACACGGCCGGTAATGGCCGGCATGGGGTTAACCTGCATCAGGATGCGGGCCGCCTCATCCCAGTTTCCGTCCCGCAGCTTGGCCATATAGGCGGGGATGTCCGTGGCGGCGGGACATTCCTGTGTACACGGTCTTGTATCTGTTTCCATCCCGCCAAAGATGGAGTGGTAGCAGTTTTCGCCCGTAGCGGCAAAACAGGTATGACCGCCTTTGCGGAGGCAGTTGAAACGGTTTTCCGGTTTGCGGAAATACCAGCAGCGGTTAAGCTGGGCAATATTGCCTCCCAATGTTCCCATGTTGCGGATATTGGGCGAGGCGGCGCGGGCGGCAGCCTGTGCCAGGGCAGTATACTTCTCCTTGACAACCGGGCTTTCCGCAATATCGGACAGACGGGTAACCGCCCCGATTTTTAGCATGCCGTCCTCCTCTTTAATATAGTCAAGGCCGGGAACAGACTTGATGTTGACCACCGTGGCGGGATAATCCGGCAGAATGTTGTCTTTCAGTCTGCCGATCAGATCAGTGCCGCCCGCATTAAGAGCGCTTTTGCCTTTGCCAAGAACAGACGCCGCTTCTTCCAGTGACTTTGCATTGATATGGTTAAACGGTCTCATAGATACCTCCTATGCCTTGCCCAGCGCCTTCAGGACCTTGTCCGGCGTTGCCGGCGGGTCGACCCAGACGCCGATCGCGTTATGGATGGCGATGATGACAAGATGTGTATTGGCCAGTGAATGGCTGATGCCGCTTGCGCCGTAAGCTGCATTGCCTGCACGTGTCTCCAAAAATTTGCGATCTACACGCGGCACATCCAGCATGCCCGGCTTCTTGTAGTCAATCATGTTGTTGTTAAGCTGGACACCGGTTTTTTTGTCATACACAAAGTCTTCCAGCAGCTGGCAGCCTTGACTGAAATACATAACCTGATCGATTTGGCTTTCCAGCGAATTGAGGCGCATGATTTTCCCCGGATCGGCAACTACACCAAAACGCAGGATTTCCACTTCACCGGTTTCCGTATCTACCGCCACTTCGCAAAAAGCGGCATTCATGGTGTCAAGCATTCTACCCGCGCCTATCGACCATAAAGCTGCAGGAGGTCTGCCTGTATAAGTGGCCACCAGGTTTTGTGTAACTGCTTGGGCAAGGGGGACACCGATGCTTGGATCAGATTTCAGGACAACTTTACCGTCCTGCAGGTCCAGATCTTCCGGCTTTAGTCCCATGCCTTTAAAGGGACTGGGTGGTCTGGGCGGGTCAAACATGCTAATAGGCAGTGGCGGATTTTCCGCCTCTTCAATGGCGGCTTCAAGGAGCATGCGCTTTAACTTGTTGGCACATTCCTTCATCACCCAGGCGGAAGCCGTGGTGCCGTCAGCTCCGCCGCCGACAGGAGTGAATTTTTCCCTGTAATCAAAAACTATATTAACGTCTTCATAGTTCAAACCCAACTCTTCCGCCACCACCATGGCGTTGCATTCAACGGCATAGACGCCAAAGACAGGTCCCTGTGTTGGCATGTGGACCACACCGTCACGATACTCCAATTTGGCTTCATAACTGGAAAATGCATGCCGCGGACACATTTGATAACGGAAGCTGGCGCCGTGCATTCTGCCGTCCGGCAGTTTTTTGGTGCCGGCCGGATGCCAGTTCCAGTTCATCAGCTTTTTGCCTGCTTCGATACAAGCTTCAAAACTGGGCACGGGATCAGGGTCATCCTGGGAAGTGGGACCGTGCAGATTGATTCTGGCAATTTCAATGGGGTCTTTGCCCAGCTTTTCTGCAATCAGGTAAATGGCCATGGTGCCGGAATCCCAGTTAAAAGGACAGTGCTGGCCGCTGACATACATTTTGCCGCGGTTGCTGTCGACAATATCCATGGTCTGTCTGATATTCTTGCACCTTAAAGTAAAATACGGTGCATATCTTTGGTCATGGGTAGTTCCGAAAGAAGAGCTGCCCGTGACGCCGCCGTCGGCAATGGAATAGTCGTCAATGGCGGTAATTAAACCGTTCTCTTTAAAACCTACTTTCAGGTACATATAACGTTCTTTCATTAAAAAGTCATAATGATCTTCCCGTTTATTGACGCAGCGTACCGGCCTGCCGGTTCTTTTGGCCAAAAACGGTGTAATTTCCTGAGATTTTCTGAGACCCCAGTCGCAATATTTTCCTCCCATAAACAAACCTTTTTGGATTGTTTTTTCGAGGGGCATATTGTACATGCGGCTGATGGCCTTTCTTTCCCTCACGGCACCTTCAATGTGTAAAGCTTTGCCTTCTCCCAGGTAAGGATCTTCTTCCCACCAGGCAACCGACCCGGAGGGGTTGGGCAGGTGAGCACAAAAGGCCGGCAGCTTTAAATCGTATTCAATAATATGGTCCGCTTCTTTAAAACCTGCTTCAATGTCTCCCTGCACTGTAGTAACAGTAGTGACATTGCCCTTTTTGACGGGCGGCTTGCCAGCACGCGGACCAAACTGTTGTACCGGTATTACATCCGGCCTTATTACCGGAGCATCCGGCTTTTTCCCTTCGAGAATGTCTATAATATGCGGCAGCACTTCCCACTCAATGTCAAGCTGCCTTAATGCTTCTTCACAGATGTCTTCGCTTTCAGCCACGACAATTACTGCCACTTCCTGACCTTCATGTTCCGCTACATTATCAAGCCAGGGCTTGGAAGCGCCAAAGCTTTCTCCAAAACTTTTCAATTTTTTGATCTCCTCGTCTTCCCAGGTAATTATATCAACTACACCGGGAACAGCTCTGGCTTTTGTCGTATCAACGCGGACGACCCTTGCATGGGCATAAGGACTGCGCAGGAATTTTGCATGCAGCATATTGGGAAGTACATAGTCTATGCCGTATTTGGCAATGCCCGTAGCCATGGCATAGGAAAGCTTGCCGGGAAGATTGGGCTTGCCGACGACTCTAAAATGTTCTCTTTGTCCACTTGCACCGGCTAAATCTGCCATTCTATTCGCCTCCTTGCGCCATTTTCAGCGTTGCTTCTAAAACCGCCTGGGAATGGCGGGGGTATGTTCCGCAAATACAAATATTGCCGGACAGGGCTTCCCGGCATTCTTCCTCTGTGGGATGCGGGTTCCTGTCCAAAAGTGCCTTGGCTGTTACCAGGAAACCGGGTGTGCAATAGCCGCACTGCATGGCATCCCACCTGCAGTAGGCATCTATGAGCGGTTTCCACTTGGGATTGGCGGCAATACCTTCTACAGTCTCTATCCGTTTGCCTTCACATTCCGCAGCCAGTGTGATGCAAGAAAGGACAGGACGGCCGTCCATGATGACGGTACAAGAACCGCAGGCTCCATGATCGCACATTTGTTTAGCACCCGTCAGCCCCAGCCGAAACTGGAGGGTGCGCTGCAAAGTCCAGTGGGGTTCAATTAAAACCTCGCAATCTTTGCCGTTAACATTAAGTTTGACGACAATTGGGACAACGGCATCGGGATGTTCATTTGCGTAGTGAAATTTTAAATCCTCATGGCTGACATATATTTTGCCGCAGATAAGGCAACGAAACTGTGCCGGTGTAGCAGGCAATGATGCAACCTTTTCGGCCGAGATAGCCTGGGCGGCTTGAGGTGTGAGCACCATATTCTCTTCCTGCTTCAGTTGCTCTCCCCTAGACATGAAAAACCTCCTTTATACAAGATAGTTAATGCGCCGGCATCACGCTTGAATTATTTTAAGGCTTAAAGCCTCAACGCTTGGTATTGTCTTTATATGCTAATTATATCACGAGATATTTAAGAATTCAGTAACAATTAAATAAATAGCAGAAATGTTTGTATAGACGGCCGAATGTGTGCATGAAAATGATATTAACGTGTTCAGTCAAAGTAAAATAAAGGTGTTGTAACAGCAGCGCGTTAGAGTT
>JAAYLG010000081.1 GCA_012522075.1 Bacillota bacterium | reverse complement strand
CAGGACTATTCCTTCGGCCTCAAATTGAACACCGGGGTTTTCCAGGGCTTGAGCCACCGGGGAGAAAACCAATAAAATTGCAGCTAAAATCAACAATAGTAACGGCAGCCTCTGCAGCGTAGCTCCCCTCCATGCTCTATCCATGCAATAGATTATGCCCCAACTTGTGGAAATAAATCTCATATGCCGGAAACGGTTCTCTTAAACTGTTGCAAATCCTGGGACGATTATTTTATCTCCCCAGTTCTTGCTTCCGCATAAAAAAAGCCCGCAACCTTTCCCTATTATAGCAAAGTGTGAAGCTAGGGAACGAATCTTTTTTTTTCTTCTGCCGTTATCTATTACATCCGTCATGATTGAAATCTGTTCTATGAGGCAATTCTGCTTTAATATGGAACATTTCCAAGAGCGGGGAAAATGGGTAAAAGTTGAGGACACTCATTTGATCTTCGCCAGGGCTTCATGAATGGAGAAATAATGAGGGGCAAACTTCACTGACGCCAGTTTTTTCAGCCCTGAGCAGGTAGCTATCGTGTTCGGGGTGGGAAGGGTTACCGATAATTTCTATAAAATTTTTGTACCCTTCCACGCCGCCTTCAGGCGGCCTGTAGCTCGCGCCGTCCAGGCATAGCGATAATTGTAATCATCTTTTGATGAAACGATACTTCCAGTATAATTTCGGGCTGCTATGAAGGTGCTCTGTTCGCGTTTCAGTTAAAGGCAACCATCCTCAATATTGACGGCAGGGGTAGATTTCTTTTGTTTACAAAATGTTTAAGGCCAGATTTCTCCTTTGCGATGTGAATACTGCCATTTCAACATCGCGGGCTCTCCAATAAAATTTTGTTTTCTTAGTCAATATATTTGCAAGTTCTCTGCACCAATCTACCCACTTGATGTAACTCGGAAAATCATCTTCTCTTAAACTTGTATTTTTCATTGAAAACGGTATTAACTTAGTTATTACAGTACCCGAATTATGTTTTTTGTAATTGGCATTAACCCATTTGGCGATTTGATTATCAACCATCGGAAAAATGTCAGGACTATGAAATGCAGAATACGTTAAGCATACTGCAATAACCGGTGCTGTAAATCCGAAAAGTAAACGGATTTGCCTCAAATTATATATACTTGGTGATTTTACAAACAAACTAATTTTGTCCCAAACTAAATTTGGGACTATCTTTAGATTTTCCATATGCCTAATTACTCTAGCAGTTGTACGATTACGAATCTTAGGCTGGGAATACAACTTCCAAAACAAAACCTCGTAATATACTTCAAGTTTAGTTGTAGTATTTTCTCTAAATCTATTTTCAAATTCCATAGTCGATGCCCGATTACCGCTGATTACATCTGCAAAAAAAGGGCTGTATTGACTTGAGAATTCAAAGTCTTTTAAACAAACTGGATATGAATAATTTTGTAATGCAAACATCCAAGATTTAGGCATACCAACCCACCTATCTATTTTCCCATTTTTATTTGTTCGGACTTCCGGAAAGCATTTGATATTTTTTCGTGCCATTTTTCGTCTTTCAGCTCGTGTTGCCAAATGCGGACAACTATCCAGCCTTTTTGTTCCAGTGTCTGGTTAACCAAAAGGTCCCTCTCTTTGTTTCTTTCAATTTTTTTTACCCAAAACTCAGTATTTGTTTCAGGAATCTGTCCAAGAGTAGGATGCCCGTGCCAGAATTCACCGTCAACAAATACTGCAATCCTCTCTTTGGGAAATACAAAGTCGGGGCTTCCAAAAAGGCGGTAGCCTCTACGCCAACCCTTAATGCCGTTTGCACGGAATAGTGTTTTCAACTTCTCTTCAGTAGCACGATTGCCCTTACTGCGAACACGGGACATGATTTCGGATCGTTTTTCTTTGGAAAATACATCCGCCATGATCAATTACCTTCATGATTGCTTCTTATATTTTAAAGCCGCGTCCATTCCGCAAATGCCTATAAAGTCACATTTTTTACAACGTTCTTCACCGGTTCGTCCGGGTTTAAGTGGACCACATTTAAACTTTCTATCACGAACAGCCATTGCAGTATTGACCACAATTCTCTTGGCATCCTCAATGGATTGGGAATCTAAAGGCACCACCAATTCATGTTTTTCACCTTTGCTGCGATCGGCATCCAGATAACGCACCAACCCCTTGTCCGGCTCATATTGAAGTTCCTTTTTGGCGGCAACGGCATAAATACCGAGCTGGAGCTTAATCTCATCCTCATCAAGCTGTTTATGCGTGTCGGATTCCAGATCTCCTGACTTAAAGTCAATCAAAGTTACCCTGGGAGGCTCGTCTCGACGTACAATATCTATAGCTCCACTGATTAAGGCACCACCATCGCCGTACTCATACTCGACCAGCGTCTCAAACTCCTTTTCCGGTTCAAATGTCAATTCACGAAGCTCATCAGCAAAATGTTGAATATAGTCGGCTACAATACGAACTCCCTTGTGGCGCATATTCTCCGCCGGTTCACCCGTTGTGTAACGGAGGTAAAAAAGACCGCTTTCTATCATTAATTTAATTTCAGCTTCAAGTTTGGCTCTGTCTTTGGCAAGTTCAGCCCAATAAACGGGATTGGAGTGGACAACACGAAGCAAATTATGGATACCTCTGCCGTAGCCGAAGGCCTGATCTATTGTCGGTGAAAAGCCGAGGACTTTTCTAAGATAATAATCATGGGGACATGCCAAATAGTAACGCAGATCGGAAAATGAAGTAGACAACTGTTCTTCCCGTTTATGTTCCAAAGGAGCATGGCGAATCTCGTTTAAAAGTTTACCGGCATCATCGGTAACCGTTCCTCCCGATGCATTTACAATATCCTGTAATTCAGGAATAAACCTTGATCTACGCGTACCGGAATGACTAATAACCAAGAACCGCTCAGCTCTCGTTAGAGCAACATACATTAAACGCCTCTCACCGTCATAATTATCATTGTCAGATAGACCGTCTATATCAATTTCATGAACAATATCTCCCGAAAGAGGCACTTGCACAGCTCGACGGGCATATGTACTCGGAAAACGATTTGCACAGACATCGACCAAAAAAACAGCGGCAAATTCAAGACCCTTGGCGGTATGGATTGTGCTGATGGTAACCGCATCGGGCTTGACAATCAAGGGCTGTTCAGGCGTTCGACCGCCTTCAGCTCCATACTGACAAAGACCGATGATTTGCCACTTATAATCGGTAACACTGGTCCACCCCGGAGTTTCTATACCCGTAACCAGGCTGCTTAAAGTACCCAAATGAAACATGGCGGCCTCACTTCGGCCTTTACACGTATCCCATCTATACACTTCCGCCTCGGAAAGCAGCCAGTGAAAAATCTGCTGTGGAAATACTCGTCGAAGAGGCCGCCTGTTTACTAAAAATTCGCGTAGTTTATGTGTTCGAAATGCACTTACGTAATCGGCGTCAAGAACGTGCCCGTCAACAATTCTCGCCTTAAGCGCCTCGGCCGCAAAATAAAGACGTTCTTCCACTTCGCGATCAAGTGAAAGTCCCGATCGCCTTAACAGGCGGGCCGATTCTTGAAGGACAGGTTCGGGCTCCGGCGAACAACCAAGAACACTTCTTATTCTATTGGGCAGACTTTTCGGGTTGTGAGGCGAACCGTAAAATTGATCAATCCCTGCTGAAATAGCAAGAGCCGCTACCAGAAAGAGAACCTCGGGCTGTGAAAAAAGATCCGGTCCCGCCCGGACAACCGAGGGGATACCGGCGTCTTCCAACGCCTCCATATAGGTTCGCACATCAGTTGATGATCGGACCAAGACCGCTATATCTGAAAGAGCAAGTCCCCGGTAAGTACCGTCACGTTTATCATGCCGGGCTCCTTCGACTTCCGTGGGTACTATTGCTCGAATTGCTCGGGCAATCCAGGCCGCCTCTTCGTTTCGTTCGATGAAGTTTACCAGTGCAACATGAGACGGATGCGTATCCCGACGATCGGTTTTACCATGCAGCATATGCGGTGTTGTCATACCGCCGGCGGGAGATATTGTATCAGACCACCTGTTGGCAATCTCAATTATGTGGGGTGTTGAGCGAAAATTTTCCTGCAAATCGACAACTTCAGAATGCGGATCACCCTTAAATTGATTCCACAGTTTGCCGATAATTTCAACTTTGGCGCCTCGAAAACCATAGATGGATTGCCGATGATCTCCAACGGCAAAAAGATTTCCATCCTCCCCTGTTAAAGCTTGAATGATATCCAGTTGAACCGAATTTATATCCTGCACCTCGTCAACCACCAGGTGTATATGTTGTGCCTTCAATGATTCCATCAGCTTTGCATCTTCTTCCAACCTAAATAAAAACTCAGTTTGGCAAGTGCTAAAGTCAAGAAAGCGCCGGCACCGAATGTAAGAATAATATCTGGCGGCCGAAACGGCAAAAGCCTGCGCGGCACTTTCACTGCCAACAGGTGTAAGCAGTCGGGCTTTCCTACACCAATCCCTTTCTTCAGGGCCAAGACGGTAAGGAGGCACTTCGGACGGCAGTTCTACCTTAAAACGATTGTGCTCATGCAGTTGATCGTATGCCGTAATAAATTGTTCAATGGTTTCAGATTGTGAAGTGCGCGGGCCCAGTGCCGAGCGAAGGCCGCTTAACCCAAGCACATTATTGAAACCGCGTAAAATTAAAGCCATCCTGGCGGCTTCATCAAGGATATCGTAATTGTGATAAATATCCGGCCAGAACTCTCGCAACTTGGCCAGGCAGAAGCCGTGGATTGTGCCCACGTACATCCCGCCCAGGCTAATATCTTCGCCCGGTTGGGTTATTTCACCAGTCCAATACCTGACCCTGAACTTCATTTCTTCGGCTGCCTTCTCGGTAAAAGTAAAAGCCACGATATTCTCTTTGGGGATATTTTTTACACCGACCCACCATGCGATACGCCGAGCCATTACTTCAGTCTTGCCGGAACCCGCTCCGGCCACAACCAGGACCCGACGTTTGTCAGATTGGACCGCTTTAGATTGATCCGCCGTTAGTTCACGCAACAACCGTTCTCTTATCTGTTCATTACTCAAAACAAAACCCTCCAAATCTAAAACTGCTTATTGCAGTGAAGGGCTTGATTTATCGATACTGCATGGGCTTTTATAAAAGGCGGCGGTAGAGCATTACCAATCATTAAGGCTATTGCCGATTTGTTGGTCGCAACAGGAAACTTATAATTCGGTGGAAAACCTTGCAACAATGCCGCTTCACGCATGGTAATGGCCCTGTTTTCTTCCGGATGCAAAAAACGTCCTTTGGACGGGTTAAAGCACCCGCCGGTTAATGTCGGAGCTACGTCATCCCAACGCATTCTACCGTAAACATCTTTAAAACCGTCGCATTTTTTATGACACTTCAACTTATACTCATCCGGCAAGTAGGCACGGCTGCCCCCGTCCGGTGGAATCATCGCAATAATTTTGGCAATACGGTCGGTTCGTTTTTCTTTCATATCATGCAAGGGATCCCCGCTATTGCCGGCCTTGGGTAGATGGGCTATTGTTTCACGGACCGTTATACGTTTTCCTATCGCATCGGCAAACGGTATTTTAAATCCTCTCCCGGCCATGTAGATTAACCTGCGTCTCCGTTGCGGAACCATGTAATCGGCTGCATCCAAAATTCTATGCTCACCGCTATAGCCTATATGTTTCATTCGAGCACAAAAATGTGTAAACCTTTCGTCCCGAGCCAAACCGGGAACATTTTCGAGCATCACGGCGCGCGGTTCAAGGCCTTCAACAAATCTAAGGAAGTCCAGCAATAAATCATTTCTGTCATCATCGATTTCCAAAGAGCCATTGAGGGTCCGCATGGTAGAAAAACCTTGACATGGCGGGCAGCCGGCCAACAAATCCAGTTCGCCTTTGTCCAACTGTAGCATTTTGGCAAACTCGTCCGTTTCAATGTTCCGAATATCATCAGAATAAATTTTAACCGTGGGATGATTCTCATGATAAGTTAACAAGGCCAAAGGATCGTTATCTATAGCACCGACAACTTCGAAACCGGCTTGTTTCAAACCGACCGTCAATCCGCCGCAACCACAGAAAAGGTCGACCGCTATAAGCCTCCCATTTTTTTTAGACATTTCTTTCGAATATATCATTTTTTATCTCACCACAAACTGCCAGTATTTATCGTAATATTTGCCCGTTTGTCCAGTTTAATCATTGCAGATATAAAATGGCAGGTCGCATTTATATTTCCAGCGTTTTCAACACCGCCCGATCAACGTCGCTGTAGAAAACCAAGTCCATGCGCTCGATCACGTCTTCGGGCAGGCCTGCAAATTGCGCTTTGTTGGCCACCGGGACCAAAACTCGAAGGGCGCCGCTTTCCAGGGCCAACTGCAAGGGTTCGGTGATGGAAGAGGGCCCCTTTATGTTGCCTTGGATGGTCAGATCGCCCAAAATTACGGTTCCTGCCTGGATCCGGCGATTGCGTATTGCCGAAATCATGGCGGTGAAAAAGGCCACCCCGCAGGGACATTCAACTTTTCCCCCGGTTAAATCTACGGCCTCAGCGTAAATATCTTTATGGGCCAATTCTTTTTCAAGGCCCAGCTTTTCTTTGACGTTTTGCAGGTAAGAAAATGCCCGGTTTAAGGACTCTTTCAAAGATCTATCCAGGCCCCCGGGCACTCTGAGTTTACCGGTTCCCGCCGTTACCGTAACCTCCAGCCGGAACAGGGCCACCTTGGCTTCAGCGTCAACTGAAGCAGTGTATACGGTTCCCGGATTTAGCGGATCCGTGGAAATAACTCCACCGCCGCCTTGTTCCGGGACAACCACGGTCTGCTCGGCATCAGTATCAATATCAATGTAACTGAAAGTGGTCTTGTAAAACTCGAAAGATCCCCTCTTCTTCAGCTGTTCTTTGACCCGCCGGCGGCCTTCCATGGCCAACTCCACATACTCCGCCAAATCCTCTTTCGACCATTCGCCGTCCGGGTGAATGATTTTTAACAACCCGCTGACCGTCTTTTTAATGGCGGTGGCATCCCGGCCTTCCACGTGGGAACCGAAGCGGAAGACACGCTCAGCCTCATCGAAGCGGTTTTGTTTACGTAACATCCTGAAAGCTTCAGCCATGTAATCGGTAACGAAACCGTAGTGGACGGTCAAAATGTCTTTGGAGTTCTTGGGTACTTCCCAGCCGGGCAGATAAAAATGCATGCGGTCCAACAACGCCAAATCAAATTCCTTGGGCAGCGGCTGGAAAAGATCCGTCGCCGAATTCTGTACCAAAGTTTCCACCGGCTGGTTTAAGTTGCCGATAAACGCCAGCGAAGCGTCGGCCTGCACCGGGGTAATTCCGCGGCTGAAGCGGCCGTTGGCCATATAGTCTTTCATAATCTGCAGAACGTCGGGGTCGGTAATGCGCACCCCTCCCACTTCGTCAAAGGCCACCACATCCCAGTAACCCACCAAACCGACCTGCCTGCGGGCGTTGTTATAGAAAAGGTTTGCCGAACTGGCTTTACCCCCGGAAAGGAGCATGCTGTAGGGCGACATTTCGCTAAAAACGTATGATTTTCCTGTGCCCCGGGGCCCCAGTTCGATAAAGTTATAGTTTTTCTCGACAAAGGGAATCAGCCTGGTCAGCAGTAGCAACTTCAACCGCCTGCTCATTTGCATCGGCTCAAGCCCGAGACTACGTAAAATCAGGTCTATCCATTCCTCTTTGGTTAAAGCACGCCGCCCCTCGACATACTCGTCCATATCAAACCTGGCCAACTGGATCGGCCGAAACTCCACAATATGAAAAGGGCTGCCCTTTTTGCCTTCCTCATCCACTCTAAATTCGATATCAACGATGCCCCAGACGCCACCTTCCAAGAGGCGCTCGTAGCGGCGGTAGAATTCTTCGACAATATGGATTTTGCTGTACCCAAAATGATCCATGGAGGCCCAATATTTGTTCTCACCGGCCAGGAAACGCACCTCAACCCGGTCGATAAAGCGGTGCCTCCCTTTTCGCTCCACCGTGGCCTGTGCCTTGTTGGCTTCGTCATGCCGAAAGTAGTTGGCGGCAAGCGTTTCCTTTACCGCATCGATGCCGATGCGGATTTCATCTTCGCTGTCGGAAGCGCAATACTTTCCCAGCAGGTATTCCAAGACATATGAAGGGACGTTCTCACCGCCCTTAATTTGGTGCAGTAAATCTTTGCGCACCGTCTTACCGGCAAACACGGCGAGCACTTTCTTATCCAAAGCATCCTGTTGCATAAATACACCCCTATTCAAGCTTGGCATTTATCAGATCTTTTTTGGCCCAAACAACACGCGTTTGGGGGTCAATGACCCTAATTTGAACATACGGGCCGTTAAAATCCGGGTATATCAACACCGGAACGAAAATTTCTTGACCGGCCTGCAAAGTAACAAGCCTTGTCCTCTCGTCGCGGGCGTCGCAATCCGCAGCTTCACCCACCAAATTTGCCCGAGCCCCTTTTCCGTCATAAGCTTCAACCAAAACTTGCTCCGTCTGTTTAAACAGGTTTTCCTGCAAGTATATTTTTAAGCCGATTACTTGAGTTATGAACCGGTCACTACGGTAACGAATCTCGATAACGGGCTTACCGGTCTCAACTTCCCGTTCCCCCGTCGCCCGCAGGACGACAACGGGAATAACTGCCTCGGGAAGGCTTAAACCGCCGTGGAAATAGCCGGAGCCGTCCGAAAAAACCTTAAACCCGACGGGGATACAGATGTCTTCAACATCCCCCTTTATGCCAACTTGTTCCGCTTTAAAAGTTACCGTCCCCGGCCCCGCCGCCAAGCCGGACCCCAGGCGACACCTTCGCTTGCTCTTAATCCACTCACCGGCGGGTTCCGGCACAATATCACCCGGCAATATTTCATTAAAAAACATATGCCCGTGATCCGCCGCCACAACCATATAGGTAAAACCATTGGATGCCAGCGTTTTTACGACTGCGGCAATATCGCCGACAGTATCGGACAGATACTTGTAAGCTCGCCATTCCCCCAGGTTTTCGGCAATACTGTCCGGATCTTGCGTTCTGACAACCAGCAAGTCAACGCTCTCCAGGCGGGACTTATATCTTTTAAAGGAACCCAGCAGGTCATCCAAGGTAACATCCAGAACTCGGTCACCGTAGATTTCCTGCAACAGTTTCATTCGATCCGCCGAACCGGGCAGCAGCTTGGACCCCAAGGCGGGAACAAGTTTGCCCTTATGGTGAACCAGGCCGAGCATGCCGTCCGCCCCCGGTAATAGTGCGGCCATGCCGTAATCGGTAACCGTGGGGACCACTCCGACAGCGAATTCCGTTTTAACTTCACCGGCTTCCCCCAGGGCGTCGACTAGAGCCTCGCCCAGGTCCCTACCCATCTCAAAGCGAAGAGAATCCACCAAAAAGAAGGCGGTTTTTTCGCGTCTCTCCATCGCCGGCGCCACATATTCGTCAAACACACGGGTTTGGCGTGCCACCCCTTCCGGCGGCCACCTTCCATCTTTTACGGCTGCCAGAAATTTTTCTTGGATACGTTCAACTATATCACGATAGATGCTGCGGCATCGGTTTTTTACATCGGCAAGAGCGTTTTCAGAATCACCGGCGGTAAGGGCATGTTCAAACAAGCGATGATCCCTGTCCAAAGCGTACCAGCTGCCGGTGTATGTCTTGACCATCTCGGCCGACGTACGGTGTTTGTCCAACTCTTTGTTTACATTATCTGCGGCCACCAAAAAAGTAACGGCGCGTTCAAGAGCGATCCAATCGGCGGCACGCCGCGGATCCCTTCGCCAAATGGAAACACGCGAATTTTCAATCATGTGGCGGGCGGCTTCAAAATCACCGGCGACGGTATGCGCGCCCGCCGACCGTAACAGGCGCCGCTCTTCAAAGGGAAAAGTATCACAGCCTGAAGGTAAAAAGTCTTCACCCATAATCTCGTTCAAGCGAAGGTTTTTTTCCACTCTCGAAGCAAGTTCAATGTACCTCTCCTGCAGGCTCAAATCGGAACGCATCCGGTTGCATGCCGCCCGTACTGTGTCCTCCGCATCCTTCCCCGCGGCGGGCACGGAGGCTAGTTCCTCGGGCGGTCCGTTGCTTAAGCCCAGCAGGAACTCACTGTAAAGGACGAACCCCGCCGCCGCGTCCCGGACGGCATTCCAACCGCCCTGCCGCGTCGGCGGTTTAAAGCCTATGGCATGTTCAAAGAAACGCAGCAGTTCCACACCGCAGCCCGGGGTATCGTCAACGGCTTTGGACTTGTTGTCGTCACATATGGACAGAGCTATTATTTCCGCCGGGGTCTCCGTCCCCAGCACTTCGCGCAACAAAGGATACCGGTACCCCTCTCCCACCCCGTCCAGCAAATGAATGTCCGGACGGCCCTCTGCAAACAACCGGGTTATCTCCGCCGCCATCTCCGGCATGGCCTGCCGGGCTAGAGACTCCAGTCGCTGATCCTCGGTGTCGCCGAAAGCCGTGCCGATTACAGCAAATACTTCAAACAGATCCCGTCTTTTGGCTTCCACTCCGGAGCCGCGGGGGCGGGGGTTGTATATCAGCAAGTTACGGCGGGCTTCAGCCGGGTCATCCGAATCAATCATCAAGCGGTAGATTTCGTCGGCTTCACGCCGTGCCCGGAGGGTCGATTCGGCGGCTGAGAGCACAGTACAATTGGGTGCACTAAATTGATTAACGAATTCTTTAAAGTCACCCGCCGCATCATACCAAACGACTATACGATGTTCCGCCAACAGGTCGACCAGTTTTTTATGCAGAAATGCCGTAAACTTCATCGGACGCCCTCCTCTTTAGTGCGACGGCGGCCGCCTTTCCGCTTCGCTACCGAGGGTTTTATTTCGCATAAATCCTCCAGGCCGTGAGCGATGGCGATGGAGCGATCCCGCCGGCATACTTCTTTAACCCGCTCGGGCCAAAGGGTATAAGCAAGGTGGGCCCAATCGTAGTCACCTCGCCCCAACTTTTCCCAACAGCTTTTGGTATCCTTGGCCCATGAACGCAGGCGGAAAAGCTTGTGCAAAGGCGCGGCTGTAATAATAACGCCGTCGTTTAAATTAGGTTTGTACGGCAGACCGGCCACTCTTAACAGTTCTTCCCGCAACTCTTGCAGCTCACCCAAAAGCGCGCGGCCTTCGTTCAGACGATCCCGCAGGGAGGCCGCCCCCCGGCCGGCGCCTTCGGCTATTTCGCTTTCGAGGCGGCTCGTTGCACGCTGGACTTCGGCGATTTTTGGATCAATATATTTGTTAACCGCCGCAAATAAGGTTTGATCGTTCAAGCGGTGATAATAAAGCCATACCGTATAGGAACCGGAGGCGGTGGAAAGCGGCCAGTAGATGGGCGCTTTGCGCCGGCTCTTGGAATACCGCTTCAAGTGATCCTGGAAGAACCCCGAGGGCTTGCGGAAGTATTCCCGCAGTTCGGAGACGCCGAGGATTTCGCAGGCCTCCTCCTCAATGGCTTGGGCCCGATCGCCCCACAACAGCTCCAACACTTCGCGTACCCGGCGGACGATATCGTCACGGTGCGGTTGCCCGCCGTTGAAACCGGGGTCGTCCACCAGAATGCCGTCCCAAGAGATGCGAATGGGATACTCATCGTCGGAGATGGTTGGATTTTTAACGGAACCCTCGGGCGGCAAAGTGGCTGCATCGGGACGGGCCCGCAGCCATTCCTCGCTTACAATTTGCCCGGGTTTGGCGGGGAGGCCGTCTGGGCCCATTAGCATTCCCGGTGAACAGACGGGCAGCGGATCGAACGGGTCGGGGACACCTGGGATTAAAGAGGAATCCAGGGCATGACGGATATCGAAACGACCCAAGACGACACCGACACACCAGGAGAGAAAATTGGCGGTCAGTTGCATACATTTTGCAGCAACTAATGCAGTAGTTAAATTAACCGGGAGCATCTCAATATTATCCGCAGCATATTCTTCGTCTTCTGGCTCGAACTCAGAGTTAATGCTTACCGAACTCTGCTCTCTTTTCTCTAATTTTCGTTCTTCTTTCGTAAACTCGTAAAGCTTATAGATAACCCCATCTAACTCCGCTTGAATGCCGGCGATTTTTGCTTCAGTTTTAATTATTTGTCGTTCCCATTCCGCCATGTTGTCAGTTAAGTTATAACCTGATATTTGCAATAATGCGGGTAAACCAAAAGCGTGGGAAACTTCATTGGTCTGGTCTAAAAAACGTTTTAATAACAAAGCTTGTCTAATATTATTAATAAGTTCTTTTCTCTTCAAGTCAGTAATATTGGGAGTAGGGATTTTACTAATAATGCCGACCTCATAAGACCTTGCTGTCTTATCACCAGCATTCAGAGATAATTCGATAAGCGTTTGAAAGCTTTTTGAAAGCATTAACGATAAATTTACTAAATTAAATAAACTTGAGTTACTCTCTATAAAAGCAGAACAACCCTTATCCGCAAATATACATTGAGAGGGAAGAATTCGTGGACCAAATTGTTGCGTTCGCCTCGGCCACGTCAGCCCCGGGCGGAAATAGTAGTCGGTGTTTTGTGGCCTTGAGTTGATCTTACCGGTTTTCGGATCAACAAAATTTCGTACCTCCATCCCATCATTCTCCCAATTCACAACCAGGTGAATGTCAGCGTAATAAGGAGAATATTCACCGCCCTTGGCGAAAGGAGCCCAGCGCTTCCCTTCACAGGTCCGCCGCCGGCACCGTGCCTGAAACTCCCGTATCCTCTCCTCCGTCCATTTCTCTGCTTTCTCACTGCCTTGTGCCTTCCGTTTTCCTTTTTCTACATACCGTCCTCCGTCCAGAATTCTGCCCGTCGGCACCTCCCACCAAGCGCGCACGAAACGGAAATCATCACCTGTTTGTAGACCAACCTTAACCTTGCGCCCTTCGCTCTCGAAGGGGGGCAATTCGGCGAAAAGCCGACGGATACGTTCGCTCACCCAGTAGCAAAAGGGAGTATTAGGCACCTGGCGGAATGAGTCTGGCAAGACCGCGTATAGTTCACCGCCTAAACATCCCTCTCGTAGCGCGGCAATTTGTTCGGACAGTACGATACCTTTATCATTATGATGTAACAGTCGTATAAAAAGAGTGTCTTTCATGATTCAAGTTCCTCTAACAGCAAACGCAGCAAGGACAATCTGCTTAAGCCGCTCAGGAATATTGGATATGTCAACGGTTTCGAAATAGTCCAATGCGGCCAGTGCCTTACCTTTTTTATCGCCCTGATTTTTGGATACACCGCTGACACCCTCGAAATCGGGCGACAGCATTTCAACTCGGCCCAAAGGCGTATTCACCAGACGGATGATTTCCTGATTTAGGGCAAAGGTTCGTTGTTTTTCCTGTATCTTGTCTTTATTCCAAGTGGACGGTATGGGATCGGGTAAGGGATCTTCATCATGTACAACCAGATAAGGAATTTTGAACGCATTGGCAATAGCAATATACAATGGGAGATTGTGCTTTGAACCGCAGTCGATGAAAGAAACATCCGAGTTGAATACACCAAGCTTCTCAGCTAAAAATGGCAACACCACTTTCTCAGTCTCACCCTCGACGAACACAACTCGTTGAGCGAAGAACATCTCGCCACGATCAGGGTTGATCCACTGGGCCATATGAAACCGTTTTTTTCTTTCTTCAATATTTTCACCTTCGAACAAATCATAAGTACATTGCTGAACACAACTGCCTTTTTCGGGACAGTGTTTGGTGATTATTGCCACCTCTTTATAATGTTCGAGATCAACAAAGTAGGTGGAGTGTGTACAAACAAACACCTGGTGTTCAGGAGTATTGGCTATCTCTCGTAATGAAGCGGCCAACCTGCGTTGGGCATGAGGATGCAAAAAGAGTTCCGGTTCCTCCATGGCAAAAATTACAGAGTCTGATTGTTTGCGTGGAACTACCCCCTCCTCCCCTTCTTTGCGTTTTCCATCCCGTAATGATTTTGCCCAAGCACGAAGGAGAGCAAAAATCATTGCACGCTGCAATCCATGGCCTTTTCGATCTGCAGTCGTCTTGACCCCGTCATTAAGGTGTACATCAGTACCCAGTTCAAAAAGGCGTTCGAGTTCGGGGGGGGTAACTTCGATGTCAACCGTAACACCCCAAGACTGCAGTTCTTCTTCAATTGACTTTTCAAGCTTAGCCAATGGATTGCTCTGTTTATCTAAGTCTTCACGAGCGTTCAGCGCTTCAACCAAATCCTGAAGACTTTTCCGGGCTTTAACAAAACGTGGATCGTCTTCGGCCATTTCACGCACGGCACGGATCAATAGACGGCCAAAGGTAGTAGTCGTTTTCACCTTGATCTCTTCGGTCAGATCACGAACCGCAGGAATCAAGTAAAAATCAGGCAAAACACCGCCGCCAACATTCTTCTGGCCGAGCAAAGGTCCTTTCTCAAGAGCTCTTGAAAATTTAAGTTCATTGCGATGTTGCTCAATGTATTCCCTCTGAGCGTTTTCAATGTCTGTTTTCGTCAGGCGACCGGATGGGGCAACTAAATCTTTCAAGGGAGTTTGATTGATTTTTTCGCGTGATGTATAAGCTCCCGCCTTATCCGCGTGAAGCCATTCTTCGCTCGCCTGTTCAACATAACCATTATAAAAAACTTCTATACTACCATTCTGTAGACGGGCTGTCTTTCGAATACAGATCGTCCCATCGTACAAGACATATTTGTTAAAGGTTTTCTTCTCTTGTTCAGTTAGTTCATGGAAGGTCATTTCCACCCAAAAGTCATTTTCACGTTCGCCGCGATAAACAAAAAAATCCTGTTCTACCGGTTTGGCTCCGGTGGACAAAGCAAAATCCAAGGCTGAAAGCAAATTGGATTTTCCATGATTATTGGGACCAAGCATAATAACTTGAGAAAGGCACTCTAGCTCCAAATCACGTATGCTCCGATAATTATGGACTTTCATATTTTTAATTCTCATCAGATCACCTCCAAACAATATGCCGCCGCCTCGACCATAGCTGCATCCATTACTCCATAACCAAGATCAGCGAAGACTGTCGGTTTGGTTTCTTTAAGCAAAACCTCCTCGCGCCATTTAGTGAACGACGAAAGAAAAAAACCTGTACGTGAAGTAATTGCGCCAAGACTACCGCCCTTGTGAAGCAGTTTCAGCCCGCGTTCTACGAAAGCGGCATAAATATCATTTTTTGTTTTTGGGAAGGCTTTCTCTATCAATGTCTTAGAGGTCCTGGCGGGTTCACCAAATGGTGGATTCATTAATATTACATTGTATCGCTCCCGACATAAATCTATAAAAGCAAACCCTCTGGCTGCATCATCCGCAAAAAGTCGCCGCTTTGCAGAAATAATGTTTTGCGATTCCTCGGCATAGTCTCTTAACGCTTCCAAGATCCGCTCTTCCGCCTGCTCCCAAAAGTCCTCGTCCGACACATCCATTACATCGTAACGGATTACTTGTTGTTTTGGTTTCGGAGCATCGGGAAACAGTTGCTGCTGCTTATGTTTCGGTCCTTCCAGCCATTGCTTTTTCGCCTCGGCTACGGCTTCGCTGATTTCCTCTTCGATCTTCAATAAGGAACCCGCTTCACCGGCCAGCTTCATCTTCTCAAACACGGTTTCAACGATTTGCCCCAGCACCCTGGGTTGCAGGTCGGCGGTGAACTCGCGTAACATTTCTTTATCACCCGGCATCGGCTCGGCGGTAACAATATTTGACTTGACAATACGCGGCCTTTCCGGAGCTTTCAAGCCCATCCGCTGCCAAGACTTTTGCGCCCGCAGCCATAAGGCCAAGGCGGCAATTTGTACCGCGCGGTGGTCGATATCGATACCGTAAAGATTCCACCGGATGATCAGCTCCGGCACGGCGCGAAGCAGCTCATCAAGGGTTTCATAATCCTTCCGCAAGGTTTGTCCGGTTGCTTCTGAAGCCGGCGAGTCTGGATCCTCCCAAGCTTCGCGATAAATCCGTTCCAGCAGATCAAAGGCGTAGAGCAGAAAGTGGCCGCTGCCGCAGGCGGGATCCAAAATTTTTATGTCCCGTGGGTCTTTCTTGGCCCTGTAAGGGACGAACACCGGGAGCTTCAACAGCTCTTCTTGGGACAAATCTTCAGCCTTGGCTCGATTTACTCTCAGACGCAGTTCTTCAAGAACGCAGTTGATCTGGTGTTCGTGTTCTTTAATAACCCCGTCACTGAACCGCTCCCAACGGCAAATCAGAAACAGCATATCCAGGAGTTCCTGAGTAGTAAGCGATGCCGCCGTTTCGGAAGTTAAACGATGCAGCCGCTCACTCAGCCATTCCTGGGCGCCTTTACCTGGTGAGCCGGCGCGCAGGAAGCCGTTGACGGTGTGGGCAAGTTCCCACAGATCCGGTTCCTCCAAATCGGCTCCGGAAAGCCACTTTTGAGCCTTTTCAACCCCGGGGGAATCGACTTCAGTAAAGAAGACTTCGTCGGGCCGCCTCACCAGGTAGCGGCATTCATCGACAAGGGCGGTTTTCCCCTGTTGCATTTCATACCAGGTACGCCCCAAGGTATTGTCGGTAAGAAATTCAACCACATAACGCGGGGTGAAGAATTGGTTGCGGACGGCCAATTCCCGGCTGTTGCGGGGCGCTTGGGAAGCTTCCCGCATAGCTCGGCGCTCCTCCTGGAGGTTAAAATACTGGTATACCCAGCCGATGGTTTCGTCTTCTTTCCACAGCTCGGTCAGCTCGGGTTTGTTCAGCTCGGACAGGACATCCTCCAGGCATCTTTCCGTGGGTAAAACAGCCGACTGGGGAATATACCGATCGAAGAGAACGCCCAGATCCAAGGCGGCTTCGTCAAAAACGCAGCCCAAAAAAACCATGTATGTATCATAACGCGTGCCCAAAGCGCCGCCCGAAACTCGTTCAAAAAGGCGGAAACCGTCGGAAGCGGCCCCTTTACGTACACACTCGATTACCAAGCCTCTTTCCTCGCACAGGCGCAGAGCGGCCAACCGGTTTATAACCGTAAAGGATATTTCCAACACCACCCGCTCATAAGCGGCGCACTTCCGTTCCCGTTCGTTCCCAGCCGCTACGGCAGCATAGTGTTCCAGCAGTTCACGAAGCACGCGGGCCGTCGACAACTGGTCCCATGTCAAGTGGGTCAATTGATCAAGAGGAAGCTGCGTGCCGTCCGGGTGAAGGCCGTAAACACTCCGGAGTTGGACCATAATATCTTCGGTTAGTTTCCGCCGGCAAGAAATAACGGTCTTGGCAAGCATGTTCCTGATTTCTTTGTCGAAGCTCATTTTCTCTACCTTTCTGGCCTGGTATATTACATACCGATTTTAAGATCGGTAAAAAATACGGGCATTCCGTCACCTCTAAACCGTTACTTTTGAATACGAACGCGTTTTTTTTGCTTTAGAATATCAGCCAATTTCCCCCGCAGGGACGAGAGCCAAGAATCCAGCTCTTCCGAGTTTTTTATAACTACCGGCTCAATTAATGTATCGGCATCTATTATTTCTTCCTCATCTTCCGGGCTGCCGTTAACGACTATATCTTTTTGGGGCTGTCGATTTTCAACCTCTTCATAGAGCTTTTTCAGAAGCCCGGGCAGTGTATTGATGCGTGTTATCAGTAAGCTAATCCGGCCGACCGGATCTTCTTCACCGGCTTCTTCGGCCAGGTCGCATTGAAGGCGCCCTACAATGTCGTTGCGGTCTTCTTCTTTAAGTTTGGACCAACCCGGGTGCGCTTCCAATTGACGTACGGATTGTTCCAAATTAGAAACATATGCGTCGTACTGAATTTTATAGCTGGTTTTAATACGTTGCTTTATATTACGGATGACTGCTCTCAGCTCGGGCAGACGCTCATGAAAACGTTCCGAAGCAAGCACATCGGCAATGACATCACGGTCTTCACGGCTCCATAAGCTTGCCGTCGAACCGGGGAAAAGTTTCTCCAAGTCGCAAAGGGCGTTTACAAATGAATTGGCTTTTCGAAGTTCATCCTCAGCGCCTTCATCCAGGACTTCAACGACAGTGATTCCCCAGCGAATCTCATTGGGTAAAATGCATTCCACACCCCCCAGGTACGCGGCGGCATCGCCAGCATCACCTTTAAGCAGGTCGGAAGCGTCGGCAATCAACCGCTGCGCCCGCTCTTCACCGGGCAGGTCAAGCAGCCGGAGCCTGGCCGGAAGAGCGCCCAGTTTTTCCAACACCTCAGGTATATTTTGTCGAACAGCGGCACTGATACGATCTTCCAGGGGCAGGACTTCTATGCCAAAGAGTTCTTCCAATCTGGATGCGGCCCGATCCAAAGCTTCCGCCGACGGCCTTGTATCTCTGATGGAAACACCGACTCTGTTAAATTCGTTGGTATTCTTCACCGCTTCGGCGGCTTTTTCCCCCGCAGTTCTAATTACACCGTCTTCACCCGGTTTATGGAACTCCACTTCCCCTGCACGGAGGAGGGCGGCAAAAAGATATCTGACCGTGTCTTTAGTCCAACCGTAAGGAGGAGCCGAAAAAAGATCCTGCAGGTAAGAACCCTGGAGCCGACCCGATCCGGACTCGGCCGCTTTTTGCTGAAAAACCCGTAAGACTTCAGCCAAAACCGGTTTGTTGATATCGATTCGAGGGCTGCCGGCGACGGTCGTCGCCAGGGCCAAGAGGTCATACTCCCTGATCATGCGATCCAGCCTCTCTACGGAGATAAATTTAGCCGCTGTATCGGTGGCGGGGCGAATAGGAGCCAGGTGAAACTTGTCAAAAACCGTTTCAGCGGCCCTTGTAAGAGCACCGCCAACGGCCGCATCCAACGTTTCCCCGTATTCACGGGCCGGTGTGGGTGTACCACGGAAGATAAAAACCCCGTCCATCAACGCCTTGGACATGATGTCGGCGGCTCTGTCGCGGCACCTTTCGGCAAGACGCCTTTCAGAGCGAAGAAACTGGGCTACATCTCTATCGGCGGTACGCTCGTCCACATCTTCGCCGGCCCGATTCGACTTCACGATTTCTATAAGCATTTCATCCATCAACTCTTTACGTTCCGCCAACAACACAATGGTATTTCTTAATTCAACTTGCGTGTTTGTTTTTACCAGGTAGTCGTCACGCTTGGCTTGAAACACTTCGGGGCTTACAAATTCCAAGCGCAAAGTAATATCTTCGTTTCCCCCGATAACAGCGGTCCGCTCGAGCTTTACTGCGGCTCTGACTTCTTTAATATTTTCAATGCGGGCGGAGGGTTGTTTTTTAAATAGAGGGTAATCGACCGTGCCTCCTTTAAGAAGTTCGACCTGCTCGCGCAGGCATTCCCCGGGGGTGGGCATATAAGCATTTCTTTTCTCGCGGATAGGTTTAACCGCATCGCTTAAGAACATGAATCCACCCTCTTGCGGGTCTTCGATCAGCCCGCATTCATGTTTTTCAGTCAAACGGCGCAATGCCTCACGGACTTCTTCCAGGCGCGAAGGGGAACCGACATGACCGTAAAGCAAGGCCGCGATGTTTTCCACGGTGCGCGGGAAATTCTCAACAGTTTGCAAGGCGGCCACAACTTTGGCTACCCGGGCTTCCCATGAATCGGCGCCAAAAATATTGACGGTTTTGTCTACACTGTCGACAACATGGGGCAATACCTTGGCGATGTCGAGCCTAAGAGTATCGTAAAAGTGATCGACTGTAGCGAGTACGCCGACTTCACGGTCCGCCAACTTGACTATGCCCGGACTCAGCACTCTGCTTTTGTCCACCAGGACATCTTGGATGACACGGATAGCCGAGCGTAATCCGATCCCGCCGGTGGTGCGCGCCAAGTTGCGAATCAACTCCAATAACAGTTCAAAGTGTTGGGGAAGGAACGGGTAAAGGCGGATAAATGTTTCGGCATCGGGGTCGCCTCTAAACAAGGCCGTACCGGTTAGTCTTGTATGGGTGAGAAGGGATTGGCCGTGTTGGTCAAATAATTCTTTCAGGCGGCGCCGCCCTTCTTCGGACTTCTCCAGTAGCCTGCGGTGGGTAATTTCCTTAATATCGCTTGCTTCAAGGGTGATGGAAATGGGGAAGCGATCCCGCAGCTTGTTTAGTTCCGCCGAGTTATGCAACGCTTTCTGAACGATCTCGCTGAGAGTTTGCTGCCCGGTGGCGACAATCCATACTTTCCCTTTGCCCAGCTCCCGAAAATTCCGAGAGAGGCCGTCCAAGTTTAAAATAAGCTCGGTTCGGGGCGCCACATATTGGCCGGCTTCATCAATTAAGAAGATAATATTTTCCAAGCCGGTTTTATTGCGGCAGAGTTCGATTATTTCACCGGCCAGATCCCTGATATCCCGGGCTTCTTCAAAGCGCAAGTAGCGGTAACTGTCCGGTGTGGGAAAATCTTCCGGTAAAATAGAAGGGACTATTTCCGCCGCGCGGTTGACGCAAATTAACGGGTTGTTATGAACTTCATCCCACTCGGAGTTGTACTTCTCCCTGTACTTTTCTTTAAACTTATCGTAGAGGCCGCGTTTTTCCAGGATGAATTCCAACTGCGCGGTCTTTTTTTCTTTGGAAAACCCGGCCCACTGCAGCACCTTCCAATACAAGACCGTGGATACGGCGGCGGCGGTATTCTCCACCAACTGCTCCGCACCCAAGTCCAGCATAATTACAGCCGTAGGGTGCTTTTTGGAAATTGTCCGTAACATGGCCGGGATTTCGTTACGGGTGAACCTTTCGCAAAGAAGATCCAGGAATAATTTTCCATGAACCTTTTTATTCGGGTCTAAAGCGGCACCAAGGTACTTGGTAAACGAACTTTTTCCGCTTCCGTAAAAGCCGGAAACCCATATGCCCACTTCGGGAACATTTACGCCCTCAACGCCTTCCCTAAAAACTTCAAGGAACTTACGAAAACACGATTCAATGTTTTCGGTAATCTCATATTCGCTGATTTCCCGGGCCAAGCGCTCTTCGTCCTGTGCATAATAGTCGATTACTTTCTCAATTGTTCGGTCGATAGGTCGAAGAGGTGAAAATAATTGCTTAATCGATTTGCTCATTTATGCCCCTCCCACCAAGGTAGATCTATAGTTGCCGTCCACGTCATAAAATCCGAGAAAGCGAAGCCCGTATTGCCCCGAACGGATACCGGGGTAGAATATTACGATGGGCACCGAAAAATCGGAGTTTAATCTGTTTTCGAACAATTGGGTGCGGAAAAACGGATGGAGCAGTTCCGCTTCCGTCAGTAAGATTACAGAATCCTCCGGCGCCGACAACACCTCTTCTTTAAGAGTATTAATGAACCTGTCGTTACGCAAAGCATCCCGGACCGATTCATTAATGTCTTCTTGATCGGCATATTTTTCAAGCTCAAGCCATTCCTCCCACCAACCCGACTGATCCACCGTCCGCCAAAGAATCTCGGAAAGAAAAATACGCTTTACCTGAAACCCGGCAAGGCCAAACTTGGCGGACCAACGCGGTATCGCTTTTTTTACTTCCAAAATCTTTTCGGGAGGGTAAACAAAATAGTACACCGGATCACTTTGAGCCGGGTTCAGAAAACCGGGTTCTTTTAACTTTGCCAACAATTCATCAAACTGGCTTTCCAGAGAGTACATTGACAAGCTCCTTAATTGAATTTACAAACCAAGTCAGGCGGACTACAGAGCCGGCCTGCTGGACGATGACACCTTTGTGCTCGCCGAGGCTATCCAAACGGGCCAATACTTCAGCGGGATTCAAACCGAACAGGGCCCAATCGGGGTGTTCGCTCAAAGTCGAGTCGGTCACACCGGCTTCGTGCAGCTCCCTGGCCAAAATGGCCACGCCTTCGTCGGTCATCCTGTATTCGACAATCTCGCGCCGGCGTCCGCGTTCTCTCAAGTACCCGATATCCCGCAACAAACCGATGACACAACGGGCAATACGCACAGATACGTTATCGGACCAGGTGTTTTTTAATCTGCCGTCCATGGCGGCTTCGGAGAGGAAGGTGATAACCTCATCCGTATCCAACACAAAGCGACCGCGCCTTACAGCAGGCCAAAAAACAGAGACAGTGAAATCGTAAACCAACGGATCTTGCCTTGCCGTAAAAAGAAATACCAACTCGTTAAAAGTACGTGCAGAAAGGCCTGACTCCAAAACAACTTGTAAAATAGCGGCCGGTTTGTCGGTGGGCCTAAGGAAACGCGGGGCAAACACCCTTCTGACGATATCGCGGGTTCTGTATGCCGTTGCATTTCCCAGTAGGCCGTGCTCATGTACTTTTTTGGCGAATTCGTCCAACGATTCTTCGGGTTGCCAATACTTCAGCAACCGCCGAGTTTCGTCCAACATGGCGGCGCCTTTACTGATAGCGGTTGTATATAACCTTGCTTCTCTGTTATCAGTATGGTATTCGGTCATTATTTGCTGTTCCCACCCTCGGCAAAATATGGAAACGACTGTTTCCCATTTTGGAAAGCGTTATAATAAACGGCTGCAGCCTTTTGATATGATTCGACTTTTTTACAGTCGGACTCATTGCCGATTCTTAATGCGCCGGCAATTGGTTCATCGGCAACATGCTCTTTGCCGGACAGTGACTTCAGGCGCCCCAGCAAAGTGCTTTTTTCGGTAAATAACTCTCTATACTCTGCAGACAAGTCGCCGTTTAAAGTAGTCAAATGTGTGTGTATGGCCGCTTCCAAGCCTTCAGGAAGGCGGAAAAGGTGATAGACACCTACCTTGCCCGTTGAACGATCATGGGCATCCCGGGCGGCCTTACCCGCTGAATTTAGCGCCGCTTGAAAATATGATCTTGGGAATATCCGCTCAAGGAAGCGAAAACCTGTTTCATTCATAAATTCTGTACGCCACCAGGGCGGATCTGCCGTTTCACCCAAGGTAAGGATCGTGGCGCGGAGGTTGATGATAAGTTCCAACAAGTCATTTTTGCTCTTTATACTGGTTGGCAAGTGAAGCACCGCCTTTCAGGAAGCCTTGACTACAATTGTTTATTTGTCTTTTTTTAAACCATCTTCCTCTACTTCAAAGCCCTGCGAATAATCTCTGATTTTTATTAAGTCATTATTACATAACCGGTTTTTTTGGATGTCTTTAAGCTCGTCTTTAAGAAGCCAATAAACTCGGTCTTCAATTCGCTTAAACTTTCTTTAAATTCTTTTATTTTTTGAGTTTCTATAATAAAACCAAACCTACCTGCATCCAATAAATACTTTTCTTCTATTATTTTCAACTCTTCTTGGAAAAATACGGTATCTTCCAACGTTTTAACCTCTTCAGAGGTAAATATTCTCCCAACTTCTAATAAGGTGTATAAAAAACACGTCCTTAATACGAATTATCTCCAGATTAGTTTAACCATTTCAAACAATAACCGCTGTCTTTCCTCGACAGCCGTTGCATCAAAAACTTTGTACGGTTTAAACTGGAAGCATCGCTTCTTCGAAATGAATAGTGTTTTAGGTTTATAGTTGCGTTTCAGACTAAATACAATCATTTGACATACTTTGCACTTCATGACCAATATATCGTTATATCATTGATTATTAACGATTATTAACCTACAGTTTCCCACATGCAACAGAATCTACACTTCATATTCTCTTCCTCTTAGAGTAGATAAAAATTCTATCTGAATTTTAGCAATTATTGCCGCATAAGGCAACTGATGTAGCATACTTCAGAACGGAGGATGCCGCAAAAACCTGGCTTCGATGACGCCTAGTAATTTATACGGATCAGCTTGTTATATAT
>JAAYLG010000080.1 GCA_012522075.1 Bacillota bacterium | reverse complement strand
GTACAGGGGTGCTTTTGAGGCACGGATTCAGGGGCCTGTTCACCTTGGAACGGCTTTGGCTCTTATTTTCTTATTATACCCTGCCAAAAAAGGGTGGCAGCATAAGCAGAAAGGCGTTCCCTGGTATGATGCCCTCCTATCGATGACAGCACTTATTGCAGGTTATTACAATGTCTTTTTTTATGAACAGCTTGTAACGGAAAAAATTATTTTCGGCTATACCATTACAGATATTATTATTGCCACGCTGGGTGTTCTTCTTGTTTTGGAAGCAACGCGCAGATGTGTCGGTTTGCCGATTGTAATCGTGGCTGCAGCAGCGATGGTATATGCCCTTTTTGGAAACCTGATCCCGACTAAATTGTTTGCCCACGCAGGTTTTTCCTGGGATCGTCTGGTATCTGATTTGTATTTAAAAACATAGGGAATTTTCAGTACCCCGATTCAAGTGTCCTCGACGTTTATATTTTTATTGCTTCTGTTCGATGTGATGATTAACCATACAGGTGTGGGAAAATTTTTTAATGACTTGGCTTTTGCCTTAACCGGACGTAATACGGGAGGACAGGCCAAAGCGGCTGTCGTAGCCAGTGCCATGGAGGGAATGGTTTCGGGCAGTTCCGTTGCCAATACGGTCGGCTCCGGGGCATTTACGATCCCAATGATGAAAAAAGCCGGCTATAAACCTGAATTTGCGGCTGCTGCTGAAGCATCAGCATCAACCGGAGGACAAATTATGCCGCCTATTATGGGGGCAGCGGCCTTTATTATGGCATCCTATACGAATACACCTTACAGCCAAATCATGCTGGCGGCAATTATTCCCGCCATGCTTTACTTTCTTGGAGTTTTTCTGGCCATTCATTTTGAATCGAAAAAAATGGGAATTATCGGGGTATCCAGGGACCGCTTGCCCGACATTAAAAGATTGATGATAGAACGTGGCTATTTACTGTTGCCGCTGGTCATTATTTTCTACACGTTAATGACCGGACGGACTCCGATGAGAGCTGCATTAATGGCCATTCTTGTTGCTTTTTTGGTCAGTTTGATTCGAAAAGAGACCCGGATGACGTTAAGAAAACTCATCAATGTATTGGAAGAAGGAGCCAGAACGGCTCTGCCTGTAATTGCCGCATGTGCTTCGGCAGGCATTATCGTCGGTGTGGTCGTCCAAACAGGACTGGGCGGACGTATTGCAGACGGAATTATTACCCTTGGCGCAGGAAGTTTATTGTTAACACTGTTTTTTACCATGATTGCCTGCCTGATTTTGGGAATGGGTTTGCCGACAACCGCCAACTATGTGGTGACCGCTTCCCTCGCAGCGCCTGCATTAGTTCTCGGCTTTGATATACCTGTTCTCGCTGCACATATGTTTGTTTTCTATTTTGGTATTGTTGCTGATATTACACCGCCGGTGGCGCTGGCAGCATATGCCGGAGCGGGGCTGGCGAGGGCAAATCCGTTCAAAACCGCTGTAACGGCTACAATGCTTGCAGCAGCAGCCTATATCATTCCCTATATGTTTGTGTTGAATCCACAAATTATTTTAATTGAAGTTGATATTCTGTTTTTAACCTTCTCCATTATCACTGCGATCATAGGGATGGTGGGAGTCAGCACGGCTTTGGTAGGTTTCTTCATCAGAAGGGCCTTTGTTTGGGAAAGGATTATTT
>JAAYLG010000079.1 GCA_012522075.1 Bacillota bacterium | reverse complement strand
CTGTACACGTAGTTACCTACATTGTACAGGATAGATTTTGGAGGTGCCGGTTTATTGGCCGGATAAAGCAGGAACAGTGACCGAATGTCGCAGGAATCGCGGCCGGATGTGACAGGAATCCTGCCCGGATGTCACAGGATTAGTGCCCGGATACGGCGAGAGGGCTGGCCGGATGGCGCAGGAATACTCAAATTACTATTCAGTGATTTCATTTTAGTATGAATAGTGTGAAAATTGAAATATAATTATACAATGACCTTATAAAATCAATTTATTAACTTGTGAATCAAAATCCCCTGGGTCCTGCTTTTGCCAACAGTTCCGCTTACGGGGAAAAGAAAAACACAGCATTGCTGCCGTGTTTCCTATTTCAGTATACTAAGATGCAACTGTTTGTCATCCCGCAGGTTCATAACTTGAAATAAATTTTTCAATACACGGATTATTGCTATTGCGGTTATAGGCAATAACCATTTCCATAGGCTTTAAATCACGCAAATGCAGCATGGTAATATGTCTGTTAAAGGTAGCTATATTATTAATGCTGGCAATTGAGACACCTTTACCGGATTCTATATACATGACCTGGGAATTTATGTCAGGAGCCTCCAAGATTTTGGGTGTAAACCCGGCTTTTTGGCATTCCTTTTTTAATAAAGCATTAATTGCCCGGGATTCATTACGCGAAACACTCACAAAAGTTTCATTTTTAAAGTCTTTGAGCGATAGATTATTTTTCTTCGCCAGAGGATGTTTTTTCGGAAGAATAAGCACTGATTCAACACTATACAATTTTTTTATAGCAAGCTGACGTTTATTCTCCACGACTATTTTTAAAGCGAAAGCGATATCAATAGTATTATTGTATAGCCATTGGACCAAGTCACGATGACTGCCTCTCTTCAGGATCAAATCCACATCGGGAAACTTTTCCTTGAAATTGTCAATGACCTTCATTAAATAATCATCAATACGGTCGCTGCTAATAATTCCTATTCTGAGTATTCCGGATTTCCCTTCCTGTATGCTGCGGGCTTTCTGTAAAAGCTCTTCAAATTGCTCCTGTAAGTTTTTTATGCCTTCATACATAACTTCACCGGCCAGAGTAAGACGTGTAGCCTTATTCTTTTTGTCGCGAATAAAAAGCTCCACTCCCCATTCTTTTTCCAGAGCCATAATATTATAACTGAGAGCCGGCTGTGATATAAACAACTCAGCGGCGCTTTCTGTAAAACTCAGCCTTTTTGCTGCGGTCAGGAAGCACTTGAGTTGCATTGAGTTCATTTTATCACTCCTAGTTACAATCTTATAATCAGCAACGCAAGATTACACCTTTAAAATCTTAACGACCTTTTCTCAGATTAAGCAAGGCATGACAACATAAATGTGATTCACTTGCAGATAAATCCCCTCCCTTGTAGGACTTAGGCTGCCTGGAAATTTACACTCATTTTTTGAATTTTCCCCCTTTTTTAATCCGATTAACTGGCGACTTAAAAAGGGGTTTGTACAAGAAATTAAGAAGTGTCCAAGCAAATAAGTACAGCAAAGGAGAGATACCAATAGCACCATACAGCTAATTATATTATAACATGATACAACACTTAGAATTATCTGAAAAAACTCATTTTGTAAGTATTACCGCTTTAAGCTGTTTTTATCTTATCAACCAAGTTCTAATTATGAGCTTATAAAATAATTAGATTTCACTTACTGGTAATAATTCGTTAAGATTAGTTTAGTCAAGATTTTTCAACCCAGATATTTATACTTTGTCCACTTATGACAAAGGCTAATATTTCCGCAGAGGAGGTAGGTTGGTAATGGATACACGTCGGAAAGTGCCTGTAACCGAGGAGGACAAAAAGAAATCATACTATAAGTTCTACTTGGAGCCAATGGTGGAACCCCCCCGAGAGAATATTCAAAAAATTTTAGCAGGTCCGATTGATCCGGCAAAGGCTTTGCATGTTCACGAAAGGAACCGCCTGTTTGAACCCGGTTACTTTGAAGAAGAAATAGGTTATTGCGTTATGCCGGACGGAACAGGTTATATCGCAAACCTTGTCAAAATGCCCGGTGTCACCGGTGAAATGTTTGACTGGTGGTTTGCATGGCACGGCCTCGATAATTTGCGTTATACCATTTGGGACAATGAAGACCATTACCGGGCTGAATCCATGCAGAAGGAAAAAGCAAATGATCCGCTGCTGTCTTATCAAGAACGGTATTGGGATACAACCCATCTTGTTTACGAAGATGTAGGTATGGGGCCGGAAAATATTGTTATTCATTTTAAAAACCCTGGAGATATGGGTTTTGACACCTCAAAAATCGGTACCAGTGCCTGCTCTACCATCGTTTGTGGCAATGGCGGCGCCATCATGTGCCATTTCATTAGACCCATAGAAGGCGGTGTAGAACTGCGTACACGTTTCTGGATGGGATGGACCGTCAGAAACAAAATAGCTTATAAGGTACTGCCCGATGGGGTGCGAATGCCGGAAGAACCATTGAAAGCACTTGCCCTGCATAATATCAAAGAATTCACTAACCTGGCTGCCCTGCTGCCAAGGATTTTTCCCGAAGAACGAGACAATTTTTAGAAAGGAGTGTTATTATGATTGATACTAAACACCGCATCGTTTTTAATTCAGAAAATTGCGTGGGTTGCCAACTTTGCTATAAAGCTTGTTTTGTAGATGTTATCCGCTGGGATGAAGAGAAGAAACAACCTATTTTTAAATATGTGGAGGACTGCGAACACTGCTTTTGGTGTGAAGTTCTTTGTAAAAAGAATTGCATCAAAGTTATACCGGATTTTGAGAGCGAAAGACTCCTGCAGACATTTGACCGTTATCTCTAAAGGAGGAAGTATGAATGGATACATACGAACGTGAAAACCTCAGCGCTGACGTATTAATAATCGGCGGTGGAATTGCCGGTCTGGCAGCAGCAATTTCAGTGAAAGAGATTAACCCTGACCTGGATATCCTGATTGTTGAAAAGCAGACAGCGGGATATTCAGGAAAAGCATGCAGAGGCGGCGGTGTACTCCAATATTTTGATTTTCAGAAAATCAAGCCGGAACAGTTTGTTGAGTATCACGTCCATAACATTGGCTGTTACCTGGGCGACCAGGATTTACTGTTTAAATATGTTTCCATGAACAATCACATGCTTGACAAACTGGTTGAATGGGGTGCAAAGCTGCCGAAACGTGCCGATGGCAGCTATGCAGTAATTCCAACCGGCCCAATGACGGCAATGATTGGCGTTGATTTGGATATTACAATTAAACTCCGCAGGACTGCAGAAAAAATGGGTGTCAGATTCCTGGATAAAGTTGCCGTTTCAGACCTGCTGACTACTGACAACAGAATCGCCGGCGCAACAGGTTATAGTATTCTCGACGGAACATTTTATACTTTTAATGCAAAATCAGTAATTTTAGCCACCGGCAGCCAGAACTACCGGATTGGACCAATGTGGGGCAGCGGTAGAGGTGACGGTATCGCCGCCGCTTATCGTGCCGGCGCAAAAATGCGAAATCCTGAATTTGGCAACTTTGCACAACTGGTTAGAGTTAAAAGCCACAGGGAAGTAGTCTTTGGCGAAAACTATATGTACAATAAATTAGGCGAACATATTACGAAAAATTTCCGCTCCGGCCCGGAACCGGACATCAGCAGTACGGCAATTGCAGAATGGTTTATGCAAATGTCAATGGCAAAAGGCCCGATTGTTTTAAAGCTTGAAGAAAGAGGCGGGAATTCTATCTACACGATATGGGATCGCCCATACATGGCGCCTTTCTGGGAATTAAACAACCAATGGGCCGACAAAGCCGATGGAGATGATTGGGAAGTATGCCCGCTGTTTATCGGCGAACAATCTCCTGTTAAAGTCGGGCATGATATGCAAACTACAATTCCCGGCCTTTATGCTATTGGAGATACAAGCTATTGTGGATCAGCATTGGCCGGTGCAGTTCCGGCTCCCCCTGGTCGCAATCGCGGCTCCGGCATTTTAAATGCAGTTTTTTCCGGTATGATGTGCGCACAAAGTGCAGCTGACAATGCAAGCAATACCTCTTTACCTCCTGTTGATAAAAACCAGGTAGAAGAATGTTTCACAAGCGCTTTTGCACCTCTGTGGCGGGATTCCGGTTGCGGTGCAAAGGATGTTATACGGTACATCCAGAAAGCTGTGGGGCCAATGGAGCGGTCTGTTTATATGAGTGATCATCGTATTGCTACAGCTATGAAATATGTTGAAAAAGCAAAAGAATTGTCCGTTTCAATGAAAGCCAACGATTTCCATGATCTTCTTGCCTGCCACGAGGCGAATGCCATGGTGCTTTCAGCAGAAATGCAGTTCCGGGCGGCGGAAATGCGTACAGAATCAAGAGGTTGGTTTTTACGGGAGGATTATCCGGAAATGGACAACAAGAACTGGCTGAAATGGATTATTGTAAGAAAAGACGGCGATACGATGAAACTTGGCACTGAAGATGTTCCGTACGAAAAGTGGCCCGTCAAGCCGCAAATATGAGCATTGCAATTAGCGATATTTATTGGTGACAGTGGGGAACTATATTGGTTCACTCACTTTTTTTATTTTTATCGCAGCAGCATCACTTTGCACGGCAGCCTGCTCCAAAGCTTTAAACTAATGACATGGCAAAATTCTAATTGGAACGGGTATCAAGCTGTCTTTTTGGTTCTGCCGCTATGGCACTGAAATCTGCGGGAAGAACCGAAATCCCTGTCACCTGGCTTCCCCCTTCTTCCGCATAGAAATTGGAACCAATTATGGAACACGTTTCGCTTTTATTTTACCCTCCTATTTTCTATTAAGTCAATCTTTGTTACTACAGTTAAAGTCTGCCGAAATTAAAATGCCGACATTGTTTTGTCGGCAAGCATGGTATTTGTACAGTCTTGTCATCAAGCGTTTATCCGGCCTTAGACA
This sequence comes from Bacillota bacterium, assembly GCA_012522075.1. GTDB lineage: Bacteria > Bacillota > Dethiobacteria > Dethiobacterales > Dethiobacteraceae > DUUE01. The sequence continues at coordinate 8,288 of JAAYLG010000079.1, read as the reverse complement.
TGAAGACAGGCAACCTGGTGCCCGGTCCCCACCGTGCGCAGTACCGGCACCACTTTGCTGCATTCCGGCGTGGCCAGAAAGCATCTGGGATGGAATGTGCAGCCGGCAGGCGGGTTCAGGGGACTGGGTACCTCTCCTTTGAGAATTATACGCTCCCTGGCTCTTTCCACTTTTGCATCAGGTATGGGTACGGCAGAAAGCAGTGCTCTGGTATATGGATGGAGCGGATTGTGGTATAATTCTTTGGCCCGGGTGATTTCCACCACTCGGCCGAGATACATTACCGCCACGCGGTCACTTAAATGGCGCACCAGGGAAAGGTCATGGGAAATAAAGATGTAACTCAACCCCCTGTAACTTTGCTGCAATTTTTTCAGCAAATTGACAATCTGTGCCTGAATGGAAACATCCAAGGCGGAAACAGGCTCATCACACACAACCATGGAGGGATTGCCCGCCAGGGCGCGGGCAATACTAAGCCGTTGACGCTGGCCGCCGGAAAATTCATGTGGGTAACGGTCCGCCATGGCAGGGTCAAGTCCAACCATAAGCAACAATTCTTCCACCCGCTTCCTGAACTCCCTCTTGTTGGCAACAAGGCGAAAGGCTTTCAGCGGTTCCCCCACTATTTCACCGGCACAGAGACGCGGATTCAGGGAGCTTTGCGGGTCTTGAAAAATAAGGGCCATTTTTCTGCGCAGAGGGCGCAAAGCTTTTTCATTGGCAAATGTTATGTCTACATCTTCAAAAACAATCTTCCCAGCGGTAGGCTTGTGGGCACGCAAAATACAGTGGCCGATAGTTGTTTTGCCGCACCCGCTTTCGCCCACTAGTCCCAGAGTTTCCCCGCGGTAAAGCTGCAGTGTAACACCGTCCACTGCCTTAACAAAACCTACTGTTTTCCTTAAAATTCCCCTGGTTACAGGAAAATATTTTTTCAGGTCGGTTATTTCCAAGACAGTTTCCTTAGTCATTCATGTTCACCCGGCCTTCCGCATTTTCATGCAATAAACAGCGCGCATAATGATCCGGACCCACAGGGAAAAGCGGTGGCCACGGTTCTTCTGCACAGCGCTCCTTCCTGTATTTGCATCTTGGCAGAAAAGCACATGTGGGCGGCATATTGATCAGATTGGGCGGCAGACCCGTAATGGGCTCCAGTTCTCTCCCTTCCTCCTCATCCAGCCTTGGTGTACACTTTAATAAGCCAATTGTATAAGGATGCTGCGGCCGTTCAAAAATATCTTCCGCTTTCCCCTCTTCCACAACGCGGCCGGCATACATCACATAAATTCTGTGGGCATAACGAGCCACAACCCCCAGGTTATGGGTAATAAGCACCAGGGAAGACTGAAATTCTTTCACCATCTCATTTAGCAACTCCAAAAGCTGTGCCTGGGTAGTAACATCCAGGGCGGTTGTCGGCTCATCGGCAATCACCAGCCGCGGGTTGCAAGACATTGCCATTACTATCATCATTCGCTGGCGCATACCGCCGGAAAACTGGTGGGGATAATCATCATAACGGTTTTTGGCGTCCGGGATGCCAACCAAATTCATCAGGTAAAGAGTTCTTTCCTTCGCTTCCTTGTCATTCATTTTCAAATGCCAGCGCAGCATTTCGCTGACCTGTTCCCCTACTGTAAGCACGGGATTAAGTGATGTCATAGGTTCCTGGAAGATCATGGAGATTTTGGCTCCCCGTACGGCACGCATTTCCGGTGAGTGCCTTGTGTATTCCAGCAGGTTTTTCCCTTCAAAAAGGACTTTTCCGCCCATAATTTTCCCGGGCGGGTTTATCAGGGACATGACCGACAGCCAACTCACAGATTTCCCGCAGCCGGACTCCCCCACCACACCGACAATTTCCTGTTCGTTTACGGTAAAAGAAACGCCGTCCACCGCCTTCACCAGGCCGGCGTCAGTTTGAAAGTAAGTCTTTAAATCTTCCACCCTCAGCAATGCCATCTCTTGTTCCTCCCACCTGCCATTAAAGTAACCCGCGCAGCCTGGGGTCTACGGCGTCACGCAGCCCGTCCCCCACCATATTAAAAGCAAATCCCGTCAGCATAATGGCCAAGCCTGGCGCAAGGGACAACACCGGGTTGCTCATCATATACTGGTACCCGTCGCTGACCATGGCTCCCCAGGCTGCACCGGGCGGCTCGATGCCAATCCCCAGAAAACTTAGACCTGCTTCGGCCAAAATGGCCGCCCCGAGCTGCAATGTCACCAGGACCATAATGGGCGGAAAAACATTGGGCAAAACATGCCTGAACATAATGTAAAAATTGCCGAACCCCATCAGCCGGGAAGCCAATACATAATCATACTCGCGCACACTAAGCGTCAGCCCGCAAGCAACCCGGGCATATGTAGGGATCAAGGCCACGGTTAAGGCGACAATGACATTGACAATGCTGCCGCCCAGGATGGCTGCAATGACCAGTGCCAGCAAGATATTGGGAAAACACATTAAAGCATCCATCAGGCGCATAATCAGGGGGTTGGCGGGCCCGCGGGAATAACCGGCGGCAATGCCCAGGGTAATACCTATTACTGCCGCGATTATAACGGAAACAAAACCCACTAAAATGGCTGTTCGTGCACCGAAAATCAACCTGCTTAACTGATCCCTGCCCAGATTGTCGGTGCCGAGCAGGTGTCTTTTGCTAGGTTTCTCCAGGGGGTTGCCGACACCGGGCTTGTACGGGTCATACGGGGCAAGCCAGGGTGCAAAGATGGCAGTAAGAAAAACACAAAGCAAAATCAGGCTGCCGACGACAACCATTCCCCGTCCGAAAAAGACGCGCCGGAAGCGCTTCCATTCACTGATGCGCGGCGGAGCTTCCTGAAAGTTCGCAACAGTAGCTGCTTTTCCTATGACAGCAGGTCCGTCTGACACTTTGCTTCCTCCTTCTAGTTATAGCGGATTCTCGGGTCCAGCCACCCGTAAAATAAATCAATTACCAGGTTAATCAAAAGCACCAGCACGGCAATCACCAATGTCAGAGCCTGGACAACCACATAATCCTGGGAAAAAATACTTGAGACCATCAGTCTGCCCACACCGGGGATGGCAAAGACGGTTTCTACCAGAACAGAGCCACCGATCATCACGCGGAATCCCACCCCGATTAATGTGATGACAGGAATGAGGCTGTTTTTCAGGGCATGTTTTATAATAATCACCCGCTCACTCAAACCTTTGGCCCAGGCGGTCCGAATATAATCCTGCGGCAGCACTTCCAGCATACTGGAGCGCATCTGGCGGGCAGTGGAAGCCACCCCGAAAGCCGATAAACAAATCACAGGCAAGATGATTTGTCTGGTGCTCTGGACAAAATCTTTAAACGGTGAGGTAAAACCGGATACGGGCAGCCAGCCAAGTTTCTGGGCAAAGACATAAATGAGAATAATTCCAAGCCAAAAAGCGGGGATTGTCACACCAATATAAGTTAGCGGCGAAATAATTTTATCCGGCCAGGCGCCCCGCCGCACGGCGGCTAAAAGCCCGATCAAGATGCCTGCTGTTGTACTGACAGCCATGGCAATACAACCCAAATATAGCGTTATGGGGAACCGTTCCTTCATTAGCGTGCCCACATCTTCCCGGTAAAAAATTGATGTGCCAAGATCCAACCGTAGCGCGCCCGCCACCCAGTTGACATACTGGACCATAATTGGCTTGTCAAGCCCGAATTCTTTCCTTAATTCTTCCAAGGCCTCATCAGTCATGTCATGCAATTCCGCACGCTGTCCTAAATAAATCAGCAACGGGTCACCGGGAAGGAGGCGCATCATAAAAAAAACAATCAATGTGATCAAAATCAGCGTCAACAGCGCCTGTACCAGCCGCTGGCCGATATATTTTGTCATTGGCAAACACTCCTGCCTGCTTTGATGATAGCTGTTACCTTGCTTGGGACAGGCAGCCCACCGTTTTTGGGGTGGGCTGCCCTAATTCTGCTTTAATGTTCTTCCATCCAATCTTCATATTCATTCCAAATTGCCGCATGCGCTTTAATGTAATTGCTATGAACATATGGCGCCATCACACATGCCTGGCGGGTCCTGTAAAGAGGTATAATCATGGCATCTTCGCCTGCCTGCACGACCGCTTGTTTAATCAGATCAATAAATTCATCATGTTTTTCTGCTTTAATAGCCTTTCTGACAAGCTCAAGATATTTTTCCGACTTATAAATATCTCCTGTCCTAAATGTCATGGGATCATGGCCGAAATGAACAAAAAGGTCACTGGCATCAGGATTAATGCCGGACTGGACCAGCAGGAGCTCATCCCAGCCTTCCGCAAAAGCCGCGGTGAAATAACGCCCCATATCGGCAATATCAACATGCACTTTTATCCCAACTGCATCCAGATACCCCTGGATGGCGGTTGCCGTGTCGCGCAAAATTTTGTTGTCGGAGCATAAAATGGTTGTTTCCAGGCCATCCGCATAACCCGCCTCTGCCAGCAGAGCTTTGGCTTTTTCCAGATCATACGGCCTGGGGTTATAACCGGGCACATATCCGGGCCAGTCGCTAACAGCCAGTTGATGCAAAGGTTCGTATGCCCCCAAGCCGATCATATTGGCCAGGGCTTCACGATCGATGGCATATTCCAGAGCCTCGCGCAGCCTAAGATCATGCCATTTGGAATTTTTGTTCCTCACGCTGGGGCAAAGCGACATCAGCATACCCGGGCCCCAGTTTACTTTAAAACCTGCCTCTTCCAGTTCCTTAACATGTTCAACATTGTTCACTTCCAGCCAGATGTCCGCTTCTCCGGCCAAAAGGGATGCTTTCGCCGTCATGGGGTCCGGCATATAGCGGATTTCAATAGCATCAAGATAGGGGAGGCCTTCGCGCCAGTAATCATCATTTCGTTCATAACGAATGTAGTTTTCACGCTGGAATTCCACCAGTTTAAACGGCCCCGTCCCTACAGCGTTCCGACGTGCCCATTCAATACTTTTCTCCCTGTCTCCGCCCCCCGCCTTTTCAAAAGCTGTGGGTGAAAACATCATGCTCCAGCCGTAGTTAAAATAAAGTTGGTTCGTAAAATCTTTGACATGAATACGCAGCGTATGCTCGTCAACAACTTCAATCCAATCAATATAATCACCGTCGGTTAGACTGCCTGCTTCCAGGTTTAGTTCAAAGTTCCACTTGACCGCCTCTGCATTAAAGGGAGTACCGTCATGAAAACGGACACCCTCCTGCAGGTAAAAGGTTATGGTTAGATTTTCCGGGTCAACTTCCCATGACTTTGCCAGTTCCGGAACAATCTTCTGTTCACCGTCATCATATTTCAGCAGCATCTCAGCATACGGCTGGGCGAAAGTGGTGTCCGTCGGGCTCATTTCCGGAATATAACTCATTACATTGGGGAAAGTCGCCCTGATTCCACGCAAGACACCGCCATAACGAGGTCCGGCAGGTGCCGGCTCTTCCGACTCCTGGTTTTCAGGCTCCATATTTTCGTTATTTACATTCTCCGGGACTGCCGGCTCTTTGCCGCCACATCCCGGTAATACTGCTACCAACAATAGCAGGAGTAGAAACAAGCCGGCAATCATTTTGTTTTTCATTTTCATCCCCTCGCATTTTACTTTGTCAGTCAAATGCTTCCCGCAGCGGAAGCTTTCAACTGCAGAACGTTTTTTAACCAGCCCATACCACATTGCCCGTCAAACACCAGGGATTATGAGAGTCCTACCGGTTTTGCTCTCCAATCATCGGCATCAAGCCCCCCTCTGTAAAAACCGCCGGCGCAGAGAAAGCCGGGCATCTCACGTATCAATTCGGTGAATCTTCACAATTTCCTGCAAATTTTAAATATTTTTTATTATATAATCATAAATATGTCTTGTTTTCACGCTTATGATTGTTTTTGCTTCTTCTGCCTGCTCCAAAAAAGCTCCTCTTTGCCGTAAACAGTTTATTTTTTCTGTTTACCACAAGTGGAGCTAAGCATAGCAGTGAAGCCTAAAAAAAGTTGCCGCTAATCCCATTTCAAGCGTTTATATCCCGAGGCCGAGAGGGAAAACCATACACCGTAAATAATAAAAGGCACAATAACTTTCCCGTAATTCAAGGTAAAAATGCCAAGGTTGACCAGAACATTGGAAAACATAACAGATGCTGCGGCCGCTGTCAGGACGAAAAAAACTATTTGCACCAATTTTTCCGGCATGAAATAAAAAAACATGAGAAACCAGATTGTCCAGGCAAAAGGCGGGAAAAAAGGAAGGCCAAATGCGCCAAATGGCCCGTGGTTGATATGCCCGCCCACCCCCAGCAGTTTGCTGACCAAGGCAATAATAGCAACATCAAAAACACCACCAAAAGCCATGGCGGGGCGGGGAGAAAGAGCTTCCTAATCATTTCCCGCGGCACCAGAAGCACCATGATGACCGCCACTATTCCGGTATAAACAGGATAAACCACATGTCTTGGCATTAACAGTGTCACTTCCTGTTAAGAGAATACCCGGGCTGCTGTCCAGGCTTTCTGTATTCTTCCCCGCAAGCTGTAAATTATAACACTTTTGCCCTTGCTTTATGTACCGCAACTGCCAAAAAGCATTAGCAGCCGCAGTATGGCATACCTTACAGCCTGCTCACGTAAACTGTAGCCAAACAGCCGTGAGAAAAAAAGACAGGAGCATGGTAACAGTACTCCTGTCTTCTTTTTATTTAGTTTGTGCAAACTGCTTTTAGCTGAATCCTTTGCCTTTCAAGGCAATAGAGATAAAGTAAGCGGCACCGCCCCAGAAAACCAGGATTCCGAAAAACAGCATTATCCAGGCACCTGCTGTCATAACATTCACCCCTTTGTGAGTGATAACTGATCAGGCTTTTTCTTGTACTTTAAAATCATCTTTTTTTGCGCTCTTCATGAAGCCGAAAGCAATGGAGAGAACCGGCAGCAGAATAACTATGGCCCAGCCGACGTTCAATGCCCATTGCGGGTATCCTTCATATGGTTTTTGTAAATCACCAATGAAGTTGGAGACCAAAAGCAAAAGCAGGATGAGCGGGGTTAAATACTTAACGCAAAAGTCAAACCATTTCCCGACTTTAATTTCCGAGAGGCCGTTTACATGTTCGCGGATTTTTTCCGGCCCTATCAGCCAGCCAATCACTAAACACTCGACCAGGCCGACCATAATCAGGCCGTAACTGTTGACGAAATGGTCCACAATATCCAGCCAGTAGATGCCGCCTTTGGTCACAAACAACAAACCGATCAGGAAGCCGGGCAGGGAGACAATCGCCAAAGCAGGCCCCCGTTTAATGTTCCACTTGTCCATGATCGAGCCGACACATCCCTCTACCAGGGAAAACTGCGAGTCAATGGCCAGCGTAATTAAGAGCAGGAAGAAAAGCACGCCAAAGACAGGTGCCGCCGGCAGCAAATTAATAACCTGCGGGAAAACAATGAAGGCCAGTCCGAGACCGCCGCCGCCGGCCACATCGGCAACTGATGCCCCCTGCTGTACAGCCATGTAACCGACTGTGCTGAAGATGGCAAGACCGGCTAGGAAAGCAATGCCGGCGTCAGACAGGGAAGCGATAAAGACGTTGTTGCTAATCTCCGCATCCCGGGGCAGGTAGCTGGCGTAAGCAATCAACACACCCATACCGAGACTTAAGGAGAAGAATACCTGGCTGTAAGCGTCCCGCCATACCGACAGGTTTGACAGCGCGCCAAAATCAGGCTGCAAGTAATAGTTCAGGCCCGCCGCCGCCCCTTCAAGGGTAATTCCGCGCAATGTAAGGATGATGAGGATGACAATGGGAGCGGTGGCTGTTACCATTACCACTTTGCCCACACCGGTGACACCGCTGTTAACAATGGCAAGAACCATAATCCAGCCGATTATAAATGAAATTAATACAGGAATGTTCAGGCCGCCTAAAATATCAGGCCCGTCCGTTATCTTCAGGAAATCACCAAAAAAGAAACCGGCCGTGTCGTTGCCCCAGGCAAGTGTGACTGCGTGTACCACATAATTAATCGCCCAGGCCATCACAACACCGTAATAAGTAATAATGACAACAGATGCTAAGTTGCCCCACCAGCCAACAAATTCCGTACCTTTTTGTGCACGTCTGAAAGCTACAGCCTGAGCACCCAAATATATGTGACCCATGCCGATTTCCAGCATCATTAAAGGAATACCTGCTGTAAAGAGTGCGAAAATATAAGGAATCAAGAATGCTCCGCCGCCGTTTTGCGCTACCATATAAGGAAAACGCCAGGCGTTACCCAAACCT
>JAAYLG010000078.1 GCA_012522075.1 Bacillota bacterium | reverse complement strand
GGGATGCGCTACACGCAGCTTAGAGGCTTGAGAAAAGTGCAGCACTATCTCACGCTTCTTTTTGCATGCATGAATCTGAAAAAGCTGGCCATGTGGAAGCGGAAACAACGGACATTACCGCCCACAACCTCCCCGCTGCAGGAGGTGCGTTCTAATATTGCAGCAATTTTATGTTTAAAAAAGAATTTGGCCTTTAGGTTTTGCTTCCTAAAGGCCATTTTTGTCTACAGTCTGACCCGCCTCCGGCGGGCTTTTATTTTCCACTTTTTTGCGGCAGCGGCAGGCAGATGAAAGTGCCCACCTGTAAATTTTTCGGGTCCAGCCCCGGATTTAAAGCCAGGATGCCTTCTACGGTTACGCCCTGCTCCCTGGCGATTTTAAACAATGTGTCACCGGGGGCAATTTCTAAAAACAGCCCTGTAGGGCAGGGCGGCAGTCCTTCGTCCTTGCCCATGCAGCACACCTCCCGCTACCATCCTATTCGACATGGCGGAGAATGTGCTTACTCTCCGTCAGGAAAGAGCGAGGCGGCGATTTTCACCAACTCCTGCAAGGACAACACGCCCGAGAGGGCAAAATCCCTCTCCCCGTCAGACCAGAAAAGGGAAGCCAGATTGTCCTGCGCGTTTTGTTGAAAAAAGCCGGTATTTTTGCCAATGACTACCCTGCGGCTGCGGCTGCCGGCAAAAAGCCCTTTCTCGCCGGCCGGTGCCTGGACAAAAGTAATGGGCACCTCTCCCCGGAAAACGCAAATCAACTGTTCCCTGTCGCCTTCCTGCACGCGGGAAATGGCATGCAGCCTGGCTCCCCCGGGCAGGTAGGCGGGAAGATACACCGGCCCCGGCCAGCCTTTTTTTGCTTCTTCCAGGGTAAGGGGCGCTATCTCGCAGTGGGCGCTTACTTTGCCTGCACCGTCAGGCGTGAAAGTAAAAAGGTCTGACGAAAAAGCGGGATTAAGCTCGCAGTTTTTGACTTTGACCCGGCAGAGAAGTTTCCCCTCGAGGGAAAGCTCCATCCGCTCGGGCAGGAAAGACTTCCGGTTGAGCCAGAGGCTGACCGCCTCGCCGGCCAGTGGTCCGGGAAAATCTACCCTGTAGACAACCCCGCCGTTCATTTCCGCTTCGCCCCGGAAAGTAAAGCTTTCCGCCTCAAGCAGCTGCTGCAGGTAGCCGTAAAGTAAAAAAGGGGCGGCGTTTTCCCTGGTCGTTTCCGTTATCTCCAGGCGGTAGTAGTCTCCCAGGGACGGCTGGTGAACCCAGATCTGGCGGCCGTCGCAAATAAAGACCTGGCTCTCCTCGCCGGCCCCCACTTCCACGCGCCAGCGCGAGGGAAAAGCATGCCACTGTTTGACATCATAGACCTGGATGCTTTCTTCCGTGAAAATTTCCACGTCACACTCTGCGTAGTAACCGTCCAGTTTGGCCAGTCTGCGTTCAATCTGCGATAAGAGCTTTTCTCCCGTGACGGTACAGCCCACGGGCAGAAACATAAGCACCAGCAGGACAGCCGGCATGATGCGGGACAAAATGCGGGACAAGCTTCTCTCCCCCTTTTTCCCTTGATTGCAGACAGCCGGCGGGCGGCTGTGCAACCTGCCGGCTTATCCTTTTGCCATGGGTAAAATCCCTCTCTATAAAGTATTTTCCTGCAGCGCAAGATATGCCTGGGAAAGATAATTAACAACATCGCCGGCCAGCAGGGACCGCTCCCCAACTTCCGCCGCCGCCAGATCGCCTGCCAGGCCGTGCAGGAAAACGGCCAGGCGGGCGGCGGAGGCTGTATCCAGCCCCTGGGCCAAAAGGGCCGCCAAAAGGCCGGTCAGGACGTCACCGCTGCCGGCGGTGGCCAGGCCGCTGTTGCCCGTGGTGTTTACGGCGATGGTCCCGTCGGGCTCCGCCACAACTGTATGTGCGCCTTTTAAGACCACGGTGGCATGAAAGCGCCTGGCGAGTCTGCGAGCGCTGCCAAACCTGTCCGCCTGGATGTCTTTTGTTTTCACCCCCAGCAGGCGCGCCGCCTCACCGGGATGGGGAGTAAGGACAACGGGTGCCGTGCGCCGTGCCAGGGCATCCGGCATGCCGGCCAAAAGGTTAAGTCCGTCCGCGTCAATCACCAGCGGCAGGGGGCACTCGGTAATAATATCGTTTAATAGGGACTGCAACTCCGTGGCTTGTGTCCAGCCCGGTCCGACTGCCACGGCATGGCAGGTTGCCCACCTTTCCTGCAGCAGGGCGGCTGACTCGGGCAGCAGGCTGCCTTCCGCAGCCTCCGGCAGTGCCACGGTAATGGCTTCAGGCACCTGAGCCGCCAGCACAGTGCGGATACAGGCGGGCACCGCCGCGTACAGCAGGCCGCAACCGCCACGCAGTGCTGCACGGGCCGCCAGGACGGCCGCGCCGGACATGCCGGCCGAGCCGGCAACCAGGAGGACGGAACCAAAAGTGCCTTTATGGCTGTCCGCCGGCCTGTCCACAAGCAGCGGCCTGACCACGGCAGGCGTCAGGACACAGTTTTTCAGCCCGGCATACAATTCCTGCGGTATGCCGATGTCCACCACGGTCAGGCGGCCGGTGCACCCCGCTCCGGGATAAAGGTAATGGCCGTTTTTGGGCAGGGCAAAAGTGACAGTTTCCACGGCACGGACGGCAGCCCCCATGCTTTGGCCGGTATCGGCATTAATGCCGGAAGGAATGTCTACGGCTACGACCAGCGCCGGGCTGCCGTTAATGGCGGTAATAATATCCTTGTAATAAGTATCCAGTTCGCGGGAAAGGCCGGTGCCGAACAAGGCATCTACAATCAGATCCGAGCGCGCCAGTTCCACTGCAAAAGCTTTGCGTCCTTCTTCCGTGCGCAGGCAAAGTACCGGCAGCTTCAGCCTGCGTAAAATCTGCAGGTTTTGCAGTGCATCCCCGCCGTATTCCTCATCCGGCGCCACAGTAAAGACGGTAACATTTTTCTCCTGGCAAAGACGCCGGGCCACGACAAAGCCGTCCCCGCCATTGTTGCCCTTCCCGGCCACAACTGTAAGGTTCGGTCCTGTACCCAGCGCCCTGATACGTTCCGCCACCCCCAAGCCGGCGGCTTCCATCAGGACCATGCCGGGAATGCCGTAGTCATTGATTGTGCGGGCATCAAGTCCACGCATTTCCGCCGCAGTTACCAGCCACATTCCACCCACTCCTTTCTTCGGCAAGACGGGAAGGCGCGCTGCGAGAGCTCGGGCCGGAACCGGCGTCTTCCCTTTACGCTTCCTGCTGCGCTTTCCGGCTACGGTAGTCTTCAATGGCCCTCTTTAAGGCATCGGCGGCCAGGTTGGAGCAGTGCATTTTTGACTCCGGCAGGCCGCCCAGTTCCTCGGCCACCTGCTTGTTGCTTATTTCCCAGGCTTCAGCCAGCGTTTTTCCTTTCACCATTTCGGTGATGGCACTACTGGTGGCAATGGCGGCGCCGCAGCCAAAGGTGCGGAACTTTATATCTTCAATAACTTCCTGGTCGCTAACTTTGAGGTAGATGCGCATAATATCGCCGCACTTCATATTGCCGACTTCGCCGATGCCGTCCGCATTTTCTATTTCCCCCACATTGCGCGGGTTCATGAAATGGTCCATAACTTTTTCACTGTACATTACCTTCATCTCCCTGGTTAATCTTTACCCGGATAAACAGGCGACATGGCCCGCAGGCGTGCAACTATTTCCGGCATGACAGACAGAACGTAGTCAATCTCTTCTTCCGTGTTATAGGCACTCAGGGTCAGGCGCAACGAGCCGTGCGCCGTCTGGTGATCCAACCCCATGGCCATGAGGACATGGGACGGGTCCAGTGAACCTGATGTGCAGGCAGAACCGCTGGAAACAGCAATCCCTTTCAAGTCAAGGCTTAAGATCATGGATTCTCCTTCCACATACTGGAACGAGATATTCACATAACCGGGCAGCCTTTTTTCCGGGTGGCCGTTCAGCCTGGTATGCGGGATGGAAAGGAGCCCTGTCATCAGCTTGTCGCGCATGGCTTTGATGCGGCTCACCTTGGCCTCCATGTCGGTGACGGCCAGCTCTATGGCTTTGCCCAGACCCACAATGCCGGCCACATTTTCCGTGCCGGGCCGCAGTTTTCGTTCCTGGGCGCCGCCGAAACTGAAAACTTTCAGTTTTGTTCCCTTGCGCACGTAGAGGGCGCCAACCCCCTTGGGGCCGTGAAATTTATGGGCGGAAAGGGAAAGCAGGTCTACCTGCAAATCATCCACATTAACGGGCAGGACGCCGATGGCCTGCACCGCATCGGTATGGAAAACCACACCGCGTTCACGGCAAATTTTCCCGATTTCCGCCACGGGCATGACAGTCCCCACTTCATTATTGGCAAGCATGACGGAAACAAGAATAGTCTCGTCGGTAATGGCGTCGGCCACATCCCGGGGGGACACCATGCCGTAGGCGTCCACCGGTAAAACAGTTACTTTGAAGCCTTCCGCTTCCAGCGCCTTGCAGGCATCCAGTACCGCGTGATGTTCCACGGCCGTGGTAATAATATGGCGGCCTTTTTGCTGCAAAGCGCGGGCCACGCCGCGAATGGCAACATTATTGGCTTCCGTGGCGCCTGAAGTAAAAATAATCTCCCGTGGTTCGCCCCCCAGGGCTGCAGCAGTTTTTTCCCGTGCCTCTTCAACTGCTTTGCGTGCTTCGCGGCCGAAAGAATGGATGCTGGAGGGGTTGCCGTAGACGTTGGTCAGATACGGTTGCATCGCTGCAAGTACCTCGTCATGCATTCTTGTGGTCGCCGCATTATCAAGGTAAACCTTTTGCATTTAACTGCCCTCCTTATTTGTCTTGTGCGACATCATGGCAACATCGGCCAGGGTTATTTCATCAAGCACTTCCGACATTGTGTCCCGCAACTTTTCCCAGATACCGCGCGTCAGGCAAATGCTTTTGCGCTTGCAGCTACTCTCGTTCCCTTCAGCCACGCAGTCCACCGGTGCAATGGGGCCTTCCAGGATGCGCACTATGTCTCCCACCTTGATTTTTTCCGGCGGGTGCGCCAAGGCATAGCCGCCTTTGGCCCCCCTGACCGAGGTAATCAGGCCCGCCCGGCGCAGCGGCAAAAAAATTTGCTCCAGGAATTGATACGAAATGCCTTCCCTGTCGGCAATTTCGCGCAGCGGGATGGGACCGGCACGGAAATCCTGCGCCAGCATGGCCATGGCGCGAACGCCGTATTCGCCCTTGGCAGTGATTTTCATTCTATCACTAGCTATTCCGATCTATTTAGTCGGATTTATTCTAGAGTAACAGGAAAAAGCTCCTCCGTCAAGGGGCAGGAGGAGTTTTTTTTAAGACCAGGGCTGTGGCAAAAGCTACGGCATATTTACGGCAATGGCTCAGCGAGAGAGCTACAGACGACAGGGACAGCTCTGCAGCCCTTTTGGCCGCTTTGCCGAAAAGATGCACAACCGGTTCTCCCCCGGGCAGGGAAAGGATTTCCACCTCGGTCCAGTCCAGGTCGCCAATCCCCAGCCCCAGCAGTTTAAACACGGCTTCTTTGGCGGCAAAGCGGGCCGCCAGGTGCCGGGCGGTATGGCGTTTTACCGCCAGTTGCTCCTGCTCCCGCGCCGTGAAGAGACGTTTCAGAAACAGGCGGGGACGCCTGGCATATACCCGGGCTACTCTCTCGATTTCAATGATATCCACTCCGCAGCGTAACGCCGCTTTGTTCTCACGATACATGCTCCTGCCGCCTTTAGGGGGCCGGTTCAAATTTATAACCTATGCCCCAGACTGTCCGCAAATAAGTGGGGTTAGCCGGGTCTTTCTCTATTTTTTCCCGGATACGCCGGATTAAAACGGTTACCGTGCCTGTATCGCCGAAATATTCATTGCCCCAGACCAGATCAAGCAACTGGTCCCGGCTGTAAACCACGCCGGGATTGTTGGCCAGCACCCATAGCAAGTCAAATTCTTTTGCCGTCAGGTATACATCCTTGCCGTTCAGTTTCACTTCCCGTGTTTTACTGTTAATATATAGACGGCCGTCGTCATATGTTCCTAGCCGGAGGCGGGGAGCAAGCTCCTCGCCGGCGACACGGCGCAGTACGGCTTTTACGCGCAGTGCCAGTTCCGAGGGGCTGAAAGGTTTGGTCACATAGTCGTCCACGCCCAGGTTAAAACCCAGGGCTTTATCCTCCAGCTCATCTATGGCGGAAAGGATAATTACCGGTGTATTGTCCCCTTTGCTGCGCAATACCCTACAGACTTCAAAACCGTCCATTTCCGGCATCATTAAATCCAGCACAATTAAATCCGGGCGGTCCTCTTCCACTTTCTGGATTGCTTCTCGCCCGTCCGCCGCATGGATCACTTTGTAAGCGTCCTTCCGCAGGCTCTGCTCAACAATGCGCCGGATTTTCGGCTCATCATCCACCACCAGGATCTTGGTTACTTTACCGCTCATGTTCCTGTCCTCCTTTCCCGGCAAAAGGCAAGTAAATATAGAACTCGGTACCTTCTCCCAACTGGCTGGACACACCTACGCGACCGCCCTGCAATTCAGCCAGCGTTTTCACCAAAGCCAGTCCCAGGCCGGTGCCGCTGCGGCGCCTGCGGTTGGAACTGTCTCCCTGGCGGAATCGCTCAAAAATGTGGGGCAAAAATTCCGGGGCGATGCCTTCGCCGTTGTCTTTGACTGTAATAACGGCAAAATCGCCTTCCGCAGCCGCCGACACATGGATTTCGCCCTCTTCCTTGGAAAATTTAATGGCGTTGGAAACCAGGTTAACGATCATCTGACGGATCCTTTCCGGATCACCATATACCAGCGGCAGGTTAACCGGGTGGACATACAGCCGCACATTGTTCTGGTAAGCAATAGCCGACATAGTCCGCCGCACCACACGGAAAATGTCATTCAGGTCCACCCGTTCCATCTCCAGGCGCAGATGGCCCGCGTCATATTTGGCCATGTCCAGGATATCGCTGATCATAATCATCAGCTGCTGGGAGCTTGTTTTGATATCCATCAGGTTTTCCCGTTGCTCTTCATTAAGCGGGCCGGGAATCTCATCCAACAGCAATTCGGAAAAAGCCACAATAGAAGTAAGAGGCGTTTTCAACTCATGGGTAATAGTCGCCAAAAACTCACTTTTCAAGCGGTTGCTTTCGGAAAGTTTCTGATTAAGTTGTGCCAGAACCTTTTGCCCCTCTTTCAGGCGCAGATTGGCCACTTCCAGTTCCCTGGTGCGCGTTCTGACCTTACGCTCCATATTCTGGTATAAATCTTTAAGTTTCGCCAGCATGGCGGAAAATTCCTGCGCCAAGGTGGCAACTTCCCCGTAGGCGGGCACATCATCAAAGGACACATCCAAATTGCCTTCGCCCACTTTTATCGCCCGGTCTTTAAGCTCCTGCAGGGGACGGATAACCAGGCGGCCGGTGACAAAAAGCACGGCGGTCAAAATCGCCACCCCGAGAATCGTACTGAAAAGCACCAGGCTGAAACGGTTTTGCCGCAAGGCAGCCAGGCTGTCTGCCATGGGGATGGTTACACTGATTGCACCGGCCAAATCACCGACTTGCAAGCCTTCTTTGGGAAAGCCGGCCACATCTATCTCCCCCGCCGGCGTACCATGACAGGCGAGGCAGTCTTCCTCCGCAAAAAGCGGCATAATATGGCGGTAGACCGGTTCCCCGTCCAGCTCGGCGGTAGTTTCAACATGCTTTAAGCTGTGGTCTGCCGCAAACTGCTGCAGCGCCTCACGCTCAAACTCATCAGGGGCGTTTCCCGGGTTGCGGACCTGCATCCTGGTTTGTTTAATACTGTAGTCCGTCCGTTCGGCCAGGATGTCGCCCACACCTTTGCCTACCGCTGCCGGATTCAAGTGTTTAAATTCGAAATTGCCCTTGCTGTCATAATTGATCCTGTCCTGCTGGGAGGCAATAAAAGAGCGCATGGCTATAAACTGTTCCGTAATTACTTCCGCTTGCGTGTGCAGTTTGTTCAGCTCACAGCAATAGTAATACTTGCTGCTTAAAACATAATCCAAAAGCAAAAGAGCAATAAACAAAAGGCTGATGATGAAAAAACACCGTCCTCCCAGGGAATTCCGCCGCGGCAAATACATATGAAAAAACCACCCTTGTCCAGTCACCATAGTTTCTGTGGTGTTCGACAGAGGTGGCAAAAAATCCTTTTTGCTGCCAAAGCGGGTCGCACCGGCTTTAGCGGTTTTCTATTTTGCGGCATAAGCTGTCCGGGAGCTTTTCTTCTTCGTAAAAGAGGGTAACATTGCTGTAAGTCAAGGACGGGTTGTTACTGTTTACCCCAAAAAGGTCCAGTTGTTCTTTTAGTGTGTCTACCATTTCGTTGACAAAAGCGGCCATCCTGTTCAGCAATGTCATGTCTCCATCACCAAGGCCGTTCTGAAAAGCGGCACTGTAAAGAAGCACCAGGTGCAGCGGGTTGCCCAATTCATCAATCTGGTACTTCAGGCTCACACTTGCTTCCGTAAGCTTGTTAGCCTGCATTTTGCCGGGCAATGCCAGGCGGATACGGTAAACAAATGACTGCGGCAACGATTCCAGGGTACGTTCAACAACAAAACTGTCTGCCACGTCGGCTATGCTTGCTTCCGTCTCCTCAATTGCCGCCACCAGTGTTTCAGGGTTTTTGTCGATTACATAAAATTCATTCAGCCTTGACACGGCGCCAAGGCGTTTCAGAGCCGCCAGGGAAATGCGCTGCTCCTCTTCCACAGCGGCGGGATAAGCTTCCTCTTCCCAGGAGCAGTGCACGCTGTCACTTATATAAGTATTCTCAGGTAAAAGCAGTTTCTCGGGTGTCACTCTTGTCAGGTATTCCCTGGCCTCCCCGGCTGACGGAAAAGAGCGGGGAAGCTCCGCCTCCGTGACAAACTCGTGAACTTCATCACCAGTCGCATCGTAAGTGATAAAACGGCGGTAAAATACTTTATTCCCGCCGGTCAAGCCTTCTTCCAGCAAGACGGTGTAGGCAAAGCCGGGAACGGGAACAAAATCAATATCCGCGAGGCGGGTAACTTTTTCATCTTCCAAAACATCCAGCTCAGCCGCTTGGGGCTGCAGGTTGTTCAACTCCAATGTGGCACACCCGGTTAATGCCAAAAGCATAGCCAGCAATGTTAAAATATATCTTTTCATCAGAGGCACCTTCTGCCTAGAGAGTCGTACTCTCATCATAGCAAATTAAGAGTCGAGTTATGTTACTTTTTATTTACAGAATTCGCCTAAGTGATTAATTTTTCTTAACATTCACCGCCGCCAATCCCAGTCCCATGACCAGCCTGCGCAGCACAGGGTGATACATGAACGGAAGTTTAATGTTTTTTTGCAGGATTTGGCGGCACAGGACGCCGGTTTCCCTGCGGTAGCGCTCTGTAAAACCGTCAAGACCTCCTTCAAGGCTCCGGGCACATGCAAGCGCACTGCGAAAAGCAAAACTGAACCCTTCCGCCGAACTGGGACTGATCCAACCCGCCGCCTCACCGATAAGAGCGGCACCGCAGCCGTCGGTCAGGGAGTGCGGTGCATGGCGCGGGCGGACAATGAAAGCCCCTTCCCTTCTGCAACTGTCCTTAAACCGTAGCCATAGGCGGCAAGCTTCCGCTTCAGTTCACCGAAAGCTGCAATGGGGTTTCCGCCGGGTGCCAGGGCGGCGCCCAGAATGAGCATCCGGCCTTTGGGGATGGTCCACCCGTAAAAATCGGTCAGCCGCCGGTCAAAAAAGACAGAAAAATACGGAAGGGCTTCCTGTACCGGAAACCATTCCTGGATAGCCGCATACAGCTTTTGTTCATTTCTCCCGGCAAAAAGCCTTTTGCGCACAAGGGAAGCGGCCCCGTCCGCACCGACAAGGCACCTTGCATAAGCTTCGCAGGTTTCTCCTTCCCGTAAAAACTGCAGCCTGTACAGGCTGTCTTCCCGGCGCACCTCTTTTACCATGGCAGGACAGCAGACATCCACTGTGTCCGGTACCAGGGACAGCAGCCAACGGTCAAACTTTTCCCGGTCCATGTTGAGGTAGAAACGCTGGTAATAACGCTCCTGCCCGCTTTGCAAATCTATGGTGCGGACAACAAAAAGCTGCGGCTCCACCAGCACATCTTTTGGCAGGGCGAGGCCCATAATGCCCAGGGTTTTCTGGGCATCGGGAGCCAAAAGCCCGCCGCAGCATTTGTGTGCCAAGCTGCTGCCGGCAGGACGCCTGAGGTCACGCCGCTCCAAAAGCAAAACCCGATAGCGCCGACCCAGCAGCCTGGCTAGCGTCGCACCCGCCGGCCCCGCACCGACAATGGCAAGATCATACAATTCTCAGCATCCTCCCTGTCCTTTCCTCCTGCCCCTGCAACAGCCCTACCAGGAGCGCTTCCAGTTCTGCCTCGGTCCGCATTAGATGGTCGGCGGTTCAGGACCGAAATACTGGTAATAGTGGCATTCAATCCTGCCGTTGTACAGTTTCCTTTTCTTTGTGGCCGGCCGGCCAAAAAGCCGCTCAAAGCCTTTATGCGACGTTAAGACAAAACAGGACCAGGTGGGCAAGTGCTCAAGAAGCAACCGGCCCAACTCCCGGTAAATATTTTCCGCTTCCCGCACTTCCCCCAACCGCTCACCGTAAGGGGGGTTGCACAGCAGGTAACCATATTTGTAGCGGAACCGGAAAGCGGAAAAAGGCATGCGTTGAAAATGGATCATGTTTTCCAGGCCCGCCTTGCGGGCATGGTGGCGTGCCAGGCGCAGCACCTTTTCATCAATGTCTGTTCCCAGAATACGCACCTTCCGCTCCCGGCAGGCAAGATCCTCCGCTTCCTGCCGGGCAAGCCGCCACAGGCGTTCAGGTATGCGCGGCCAATTTTCCGCGCTGAAACTGCGCTTGCCGCCGGGGGCAATATTTAAAGCCAGCATGGCCGCCTCAATGGGAATGGTTCCCGAACCGCAAAAAGGATCTGCCAGCACCCGCTCCGGGGGCCATTTGCTTAAGCGTACCAGGGCGGCTGCCAGCGTTTCCCGGAGCGGTGCGGCGGCTGTCAGTTCCCGGTAGCCGCGTTTATGCAGCCCGGCACCGCTGGTATCAAGCGTCAATGTAGCCCTGTCTTTCAGGATGGCAACCTCTATTTTAAAGCACGCGCCGCTCTCGGGAAACCAGCTTTGGCGGTAAGCCTGCTTCATTTTTTCCACCACGGCCTTTTTGACAATAGCCTGGCAGTCAGGTACACTGAACAGTTTGGATTTGACAGTTTTACCGGTGACAGGAAAGGCGGCATCACGCGGCAGCCACTCCGACCACGGCAAAGCTTTTGTCCCCTCGAAAAGTTCATCAAAGGTGACGGCCTCGAACTCCCCCATCTTTACAAGCACCCTGTCGGCGGAGCGCAGCCAGAGGTTGGTCCGGCAAATAGCTGCCTCATCGCCGTAAAAAGTAACACGGCCGTTTTCCACCAGCTGGTCTTTATATCCCAGTTCTTTCAGTTCGGCGGCCACCACGGCTTCCAGGCCGAAAGCGGCGGTAGCGATCAGTTCAATTTTTGCCATACATGTCTCCTTGTCCGGTTAGGGTAATGAGATATAAGCAGCCTGTTGCCACAAGCAGTAAAAGCTTGCCTGCTCAGGGCAAAATGAAAGAGTTCAGGAAGTTCCAGCCTGGACTAAGGCTTTTTTTACTGATTTGAGGATTACTTTGCTACTGTAGGTGGCGCCGGAAATTGTGTCTACCTTCAGCGACTGTTCTGCAATAATGCGGTCGGTAATTTTTTCAGCCGCCGCACCCCTGCCGTGGTCATGCCGCTGGATGTCAATAAATGCGTGCTCTTACCTGCTATCCCGCAGGCTGTTCCCCGTAGAGAGCAGCGCAGAGCCTGTCTATCCCAGCCTGCGAAATATTTTCCACAGTCCGGCTTACCCCTGCAATTTTTTCACTATGGCCCGTTCGGGGAAATTCATTTCCACCGCTCTTACCCCAAAAAATAACAAATAACCGGATATTTATTGTAACATTGTTACCACGGGAACACAATATTTCTCCTGCCGGTGCCGCAAGCAATTGCGGCAGTTTGCCCGGGCACGCAAAAAACGCAGGGGAATTCTGCGTTTTCTGGCGAATCTGTATTTTCCCGGAGACAGCCTGCAGCCCGTTTTGTTACAGCATTTTTACAATGCGGATGTTTTTTCCCTGGCCAGGTCTTTTATTCCGGATTTGGTTCTGACAACAGGGACGGCGGTGCCATGCCCACTGTGCTGAACAACTCAAAGGCGGCAAAGGAAGCCAGACTGTCTTTATACGGGCGGAGGGTGATCATGGCATCGTAAACGTCGGCTGCTGCCACAATCCGTGAATGAACACTGATAAATGCAAGTCGTCATGCAGTGGCTGGTCGGAACGGCATGTTTATTCAGAGTGCGGGAAGGTATTTCATGCAGCAGAGCACTTTGTTTTGCTCAAGGGGCAGCCTCTTCTGCAGCGGCGTTTTCCAAAGCGGATGACGGGAAAATATTCAGTTTTTTCAGCATCTTGGCAAATTTCTCGGTATCAATGGGTTTGGCTGCGTAGGCATTGCAGCCCAGGGCAAATGCTTCATGAACATGATCTGTCATGCCCAGTGCGGTAATCATAATAATGACAACACTTTCAGAGGGCGGAATGTTATTCTGCCGTTCCAGGTCCCGTATCGCTTTTAATACTTTAACACCGTCAACTTTCGGCATCATGATATCCAGGCAGATGAGGTCATACGGGTCGTTGTCTTTCATAGCCATCACATAGGCATCAATTGCTTCCAAGCCGTCCACCACCTGGTCGCATTCACCGTATTGAGAGAGAAATTTGCATAAGAATTGCCTGCTGGCAGGGTCGTCTTCCGCGATTAAAATACGCATATACCTTCCCTCCTGTTGCACAAGACTTTTTTATACGTCGCAAACAGATCCTGGAACCGGGAGAGCAGAAGAGCAGTATCATTACTGTTACCGCGCCGTGCTGCCAGCTCTATTTTAAACATGGCATATTTTAGTTCTTCCGCTTCCAAGGTAAAAAACAATTCTTTCATTTTATGGGCATACAGTTCCGTACGCTCAAGGTCGCACTCTGCACAAGCCTCTTGCAGTTTAACCAATAGTGCTTCCAGTTCAGGCAGGTGTGCAGCCAGTTCCGTTATGGCCCCCTCTTTATTGTCCGTCACAACCAGTTCCCCATCGGCGTTTAAACTGACATGACCGCGAAAGGCAGCCTGTCTCCCGGTGGAGAGCACCCTGTCCACCATGGCATACAGTTCCTCCATCCGGATCGGTTTGGGCAGGTACTCGTCCATCCCCAGCGATAAGAAGCGTTCCCTGTCACCCTGCAGGGCAAAAGCAGTGAGGGCGACAATGGGAGTATGCCTGCCTCCCCTTTCCCGCTCACGGATTCTGGCGGCGGCTTCAATGCCGTCCATCTGGGGCATTTGAATGTCCATGAGAATCAAATCATACGCGTTGGCGGCATGCATGGCAAGTGCCTCCAGCCCGTTGTCGGCCACATCCACCCGGTGTCCCCGCTCTTTGAGCAGACGGGCCAAGACCTCCTGGTTTACGCGATCATCCTCCACCACCAGGATTGTCCGCGGGCGCGATACTTTAAACAGCTTGACAGGCTCCTGTTCTTTGGGCAAAACGCTTTTTTCGGCAGGCAGAAACGGCAGGCTGAAAGCAAAAGTACTGCCCATACCCGGTTCGCTGTGCGCCCAGATGCTGCCGCCCATTTTTTCCACCAGCTGCTTGCTGATGACCAGCCCCAGGCCTGTGCCGCCAAATTTCCGCGTGGTGGAGCTGTCAACCTGGCTGAAGCTCTGGAAAAGTTTTCCCATCATGTGTCTTTCAATGCCAATCCCTGTATCGCTAACGGCAAACTGCAGGTGTACCTTGCCGTCTCTCTCACCGGTTTTCTGCACCGAGAGGGTGACATGCCCCTGCTCGGTAAATTTAATGGCATTGTTCACCAGGTTGTCTATTACCTGGCGCAGGCGTGTGGGATCCCCGATGAGAAAGACGGGAACGGAGGCATCCAACCTTTTCTTTAACTTCAGACCTTTCTTTTGAGCGCTGACGCCGTGGGTTTTCATGATCTCCCCAAGCAGTTCCCGCAGATTAAAAGGCACCGCTTCAATCTTCATTTTTCCTGCTTCAATTTTGGAGAAGTCCAGGATGTCGTTAATGATTAAAAGCAGGGAATCGGCACATTTCTTTGCCGTAAGCAGATTATCCCGCTGCTCGCTGTTCAGGGGCGTCAGCAGGGTCAGATCAATCATACCGATAATACCGTTGATGGGAGTGCGGATTTCGTGGCTCATATTGGCCAGGAATTCACTTTTTGCCCTATTGGCCGCTTCTGCCGCCTCCTTGGCTTTCAAAAGCTGCTCTTCCGCCTTTTTCCGCCGGGTGATATCGCGAAAAACAATGACGGCACCGCTTACTTTACCCCGGGCGTCCCGTATGGAAGCACAACTGGCCGACAGGTATTTTCCTGATCCGTCCCGACAGCGCAGCATGGTTTCAGGCATCAGCCCCATGGGCTCCCCGGCTGCCATGATTTCCTGCAGCGGCAGCGGCAGCGGTTCATTTGTTTCGGCATGGAAAAGGGAAAAGACAGCGGTCAATTCCCGTCCCAGCGCCTCTTGCTGCTGCCAGCCGGTAATCTGTTCGGCAGAACTGTTCATGTAGTTGATTATCCCGCTGACATCAGTGGCAATGACGCCGTCTCCCATACAGTTAATGATGGCTGTCATGCGACCATAATCAACAGTATGTGACTGCTCCGCCATAACTTCCTCCTTCTTCATTGAATCAGATGATAATTGGCTGCGTGGTAATGGTAACTTTACCGGTAGCCACATCCATTTCCACAGTCCGGCTGACATCGCCGCCCACCCCGATGCTGCTTGCCGCAAGGTGCATGGCCGACAGCAGTCTCATTACCGCTGCAATATTTTTTTTGCCAATGGAAAAATAATCTTTGTCGCGTGCGGAATCGGCTCCGCCAAAAACACCTATCTGCAGTTCCGTGCGCAGGCAGCCGAATTCGCGGTGCATTTTTTCCAGCAGAAGGGGAATACCGGTGGTGGCATAATAAGCCGGGCGCTGCCTGGCAGCCTCGGTATGCGGGGGAAAAGGCAGGGCAATATGAACCATGCCCGCCGCCCTGCGAATTTTGCTGTATGCGGTTACAGCCACACAGGAAGCCAGAGCAAATGTTTTCAGTTTTGCCTCACTCCGGTTTGTGACAGCACATTCTCCGATGCCAACTATAATCTCCATGTACTCACCTGCTCAAAGCTTCCAGTAATAAATCCGGGATTTCGGAGAGCGGAGCCTGTTTCTCCACCGCTCCGATTTCATAAGCCACTTTGGGCATACCGTAAACCACGCTTGACTGCTCGTCCTGCCCGATGGTCCGCGCACCCTTGCGGCGCATTTGCAGCATGCCCCGGGCGCCGTCGGCTCCCATACCCGTCAGAATAATGCCCACTGCTTTGTCGCCGGCAGCTTCGGCCACTGATTCAAAAAGGACATCCACGGAAGGACGGTGCCCGTTCACTTTTTCCCCTTCGGCCACCTCGGTCAGGTAGCGCCCCGCCTGCCGCTTCAGCCTCAGGTGCCTGTCACCCGGTGCAATAAACACTTTGCCCGCCTCCAGGACATCACCGCCCTCCGCTTCTTTGACTGTAAAAGCGGTCTGCGCATCAAGATGTTCAGCAAAAAGACGGGAAAAAACGGGCGGGATATGCTGGGCTATGAGAATGGCGGGAATATCTGCAGGCAAATGACTGAGCAAATAGTGCAGCGCCTCGGTGCCGCCTGTGGAAGAGCCGATGGCAATTACCTGTCGACAGTATGAAGAAGTGCCGGCCCGGCTCGGTGGCAGCACTACCCGGCGTGGCGTACCTGCAACCTTGATTTTACTTCTTGCCACAATTTTGATTTTTTCCGCCAGGTCAGCAAGAAAGTGCTGAATATGCCGGTGGGAGGAAAGGTCCGGTTTGCTTATGAACTCCACCGCCCCGGCGTTTAAAGCATCAAAAACGGCCCCGCTCGTGGTGCTGACAACAATTACCGGCAGCGGGTATTGCGGCAGTAGGCGCCGGATGAATTCAATCCCGTTCATTTTGGGCATTTCAATATCACAAGTCATAACATCGGGGCGGTAAGCCAGTATTTTATCACGGGCATCATATGGATCCACTGCGGTTGCCACAACCTCAATCTGGCTGTCATGAGCCAATCCTCTGGCAACAATTTCACGGAAAACAAGACTGTCATCAACGACTAAGACTTTGATTTTACGCTTTGCTGTCGACACAGTTGCACTCTCCCGACCTGTCACGTGCGTATTATTTTCTGTAGACGGCAGGCCGTACATATTTAAAAGACGTGGTTTCCCGGTTTAATGATTCAGAGTGGCCGATGAAAAGATAGCCGCCGTCTTCCAGGAGGTGATAAAACTTGTTAACCAGTTTAGTCTTTGTATCGTTGTCAAAATAGATCATTACATTCCTGCAGAAAATTGCATGTAATTTACGGCGGAACGGGAAAACACGCTCCACTAAGTTGAATGTCCTGTAGATAACATTGTTTTTGATACGATCCTTTACTATGACATTATCCGCATCATACCGGTCAAAGTATTTGAGCTTCCAGGAGGCCGGCAGCGGCTCAATCCTTTCATTGCTGTAAATCCCTTTTTTGGCAATTTCCAATGCTTGCCTGGAAATGTCCGTGGCCAGAATTCTGGTATCCCAGAATGCAGCTTCCGCCCCGAAAAATTCATCGATAATCATGGCCAAGGTATATGCTTCCTCACCGGTGGAACAGGCTGCGCACCAGACACGCAGGTCACGGTTAGAAATGCTTTCCTTCAGGTAAGGCAGTACTTCATCACGAAAGAAGTAAAAATGTTCCGCCTCCCGCATAAAAAAGGTATGGTTCGTTGTAATCCTGTTCAGGAGATTAATGACAGCTTCCCCGGTTGTGTCGGAGATCAGGTCGTCAATGTATTCCGTAAATGTCCGGTAATTTCCGGCCACCAGCAGGTTTTGCAATCTCCCCACCAGCAGCGTCTTTTTCTCCGGTTTCAGATAAATGCCGTAATTTTTTTTAATGAATGTTGCCAGCCTCTTAAATTCTTCGTCGGTTATATTTCTTACACCTGACATGCCTGCACCACCTGCAACCGGAGCCGTCTTTTCTGCCGATACTGTGTTTTTGGGGCTATGCTGTTGCAACCGTTGCATCCTCGCCAAACGAACCACGAACCTTCTTTAGGAGTATTTGCCAAAATCGCTGTCGCTTAAGCTGTCCCTGCTCGCTGTTTGTTTTTCTGCGGCAGAGCTTTCCTCATTGGGCAGTTTTATTTCCACCCCTGCTGCCGCCTCCTGCCGGGAAAGCTCTTCTTCCTGTCCTCCTGCAACCTGCTCGGCTTCCGGCTCTTTGTCCTGTTTTACTTCCGCCTGTCTTTTTCTGCGCACAACCCGCCCGGCAAAGCTTTTTAGCACGGCTTTTAAGCCCCGTTTTTTCTTCCTGCCCGCCGTTTTTTCTTCCCCGCCTGCCTCCTCGGGCAAGACGGTTCCTTCCGGTTTCAAAGTAAAACGGGCTACCTGGTTTTTCAGGAGATCGGCTTGCCCGGCCAGCTCTTCACTGGCGGCCGCCGTTTCTTCCGAAGTAGCGGAATTGCTTTGGGTGACATCGGAAACAAGCATCACTCCGTCATTAATCTGGCCAATGGCGGTAGCCTGCTCATTGGAAGCCACTGCAATCTCGCCCATAATGCCGGCTACTTCTGTAATGCTGTCAATAATTTTTTCCAGGGCTTCGGCTGTCTGCCCGGCAATGCGCTTTCCTTCCGTCGCCTTTTGCCTGGACAGTTCAATCAGCTCGGCGGTTTCTTTGGCGGCATCGGCGGAGCGTGTCGCCAGATTGCGCACTTCTTCCGCTACTACGGCAAAACCTTTTCCGTATTGGCCGGCCCTTGCCGCTTCAATGGCTGCATTCAGTGACAGGATATTTGTCTGGAAGGCAATTTCGTCAATAACTCTGATAATGCGCGAAATGTTATCAGAAGAAGTATTGATTTCTTCCATGGCCGTCAACAGTTCCTGCATCTGTGCATCTCCCTGCCGGGCATTATTTTTAGCCGCATTGGCCACCTCGCTGGCTTTGTTGGCGTTTTCCGCATTCAGCCTTGTTTGCGTCAGCACTTCTTCCAGCGAGGCGGTCAATTCTTCAATCGAGCTGGCTTGTTCGGTCGCTCCCTGGGACAAGACCATGCTGGAATCGGACACCTGCTTGGCTCCGGAAGCAACCTGTTCGGCGGCAGTCCAGATATTGGTAAGGGCGTAATTTATATTATCGGTCATTTTCTTAAAGGCACTGGCCAAAATGCCTACTTCGTCCTTGGTATCAATATCAATGGTAATGTCAAGTCTGCCCTCCGCCAAGGCGTTGGCGGCCACAACAAGTTTATTGATGGGCTTACTAATATGACGGGAAATCAGAAAGCCCATAACACAAGCCAGTGCTATGGCCAGAACGCCCCACATCTGTAAAGCGCTTGCTACCACGGCAGCCTGTTCCCTATTATCTCTCGCATTGGCTTTTGCATCTTCAAGCGCCAGCTCCATTAATCTATGCAAAGCCGTCTGCTGCGCGGTGGCTTCTTCTTCCATTTCCCCGTACAAGAGCTGAATTGCCTCCGCATCATTGTTTTCCTTGGCCAAAGGATATATTTTTTCTATATTTGCAAAATAAGCATCCTTTTTTGCCAGAAAATCGCTAAAAGCCTGGTCGATGAGTTGTGTGTGCTGTAGTTTGCTGAATTCTTCCGCCAAGACTGTAATCTGGGTGTTCCACCTGCGGATGCTGTTATAGTTTTCATTAATCTTCCCAATTTCTTCAGCAAGGATCATATCCCGTGCATCTGCATGCATCTGATTGAAAAGAGAAAGCAGTTTAGATGCCTGGTAAATAGGTAGTGCCTGCTTTTCATAAACTTCAGCTATACCGTCGGCAAGATCGTTGATATTTTTTACTCCTAGATAGCCTACAAGGCCCGTTATTGCCGCCACAATTAGGAAGCAAAACAGAATTTTGGTAAAAAGGCGGCGGTTTGTAAACAGTTTCATTGCTTTCCCCTCCTACAATTGAGATAATTGTTCCACTTCGTCGTCTGTTAGAATTTTATTGCAATCCAATATCAGCTTTACATCATCACCGGCACTGGCAATTCCCAGGACATAACGGTTATAATTCTTTTGAATTTCCGGCGGTTCCACAATATTTTCATCCGGGATGGAGAGGACATCGGCAACACTGTCCACAACCAGCCCCATGGTAATCCCGCTCATTTCCACAATAATCACACAGGTCCGGTCATCATATTCGCGAAAAGGTTTCCGGAACCGCAGCCGTACATCCATGATGGGAATAATGCGACCGCGCTGATTAATGACCCCACGGATATAATCAGGCAGTTCCGGCACTTCCGTCACCGGCTGGATACCTATAATCTCCGTTACATAGCGCAGCTCGATGCCGTAAGAATCACTGCCGATCAAAAAGGTCAGATACTTGCCGCGCAGTGTATCCTCTTCCTCCTCATATCCCTGAAAACCGACATATTCGACCATATGCAAACCCCTTCCGCTTGCTTTCTTGTAATTTTTGTGTTACGCCACAAAACCGCTCACGTCAAGAATAAGGCTGATACTGCCGTCCCCCAGCAAGGTGCAGCCGCCAATGCCCCTGATCCGTTTGTTTTGAATATAACGGGGCAGGGCTTTAACCACCACTTCCTGCTGTCCAAGCAAATCGTCCACAAAGAGGCAGAACGGTTTGTCCTCGTAATCCACCAGGATAAAGATGCCATCCTCCAGGTTTGTAACCTCCGTCGGGATTTTAAAGAACTCATGCAGGCGAATAATGGGATAACATTCGCCCCGGACCAAAAGCATTTCATTCCCGTCAGTATCCTTGATCAATTTGTGGTTCTCCAGCCGGACTGATTCCTTAATGGCACTGATGGGTATGGTATAGCGCGCCCGGCCTACGGTCAGGTTCATGCCCTCAATGATAGCCATGGTAAGCGGAAGTTTGAGCGTAAGAGTTGTCCCCTGGCCGCTCACACTGTCTACCGAAACCGATCCGCCCACCTTTTCCAGGTTTTTCGCCACCACATCCATGCCCACGCCGCGCCCGGAGTATTCCGTTATCTGCTCACTGGTGGAAAAGCCGGGGAGAAAAATCAACTGGAAGATCTCCTTTTCCGTCATTTCCTCAGCCGGCTTGGTTAGTATGTTGTTCTTTTCCGCCCGTCTGAGAATTTTTTCTTTGTCCAGCCCCCTGCCGTCGTCCCGTACCATAATCAGGACATGGTTGCCCACATTGCGTGCTTCCAGGACCACAGTCCCCGTTTTGTCCTTGCCGGCTGCCAGGCGTTCCTCCGCCGTTTCCAGTCCGTGGTCAACGGCGTTGCGGATTAAATGCATCAAGGGGTCGGAAATATGTTCAATGATATTTTTGTCAACTTCCGTATCCTCATCAATTAACTGCAGCTTCACTTCTTTCTGCAGTTTCTTGCTCATATCACGCACAATACGCTGCATTTTGAGAAAAGTGTTGGCCAGCGGCACCATACGCACAGACATCACCAGGTCCTGAATTTCGCTGGTAATCTTATGCAACTGCCTGGCGGCCTGCCGGAAATTTTCCAGTTCCAGTCCGGCCAAGTCCGGGTTCTGCACCACCATGGCCTCGGCAATCACCATTTCGCCTACCAGGTCCATCAGTTTGTCCAGCTTGGCCACATTAACACTGATCATGCCTTGGCCGGCCGTTGCCACGGCGGCCGCCTTCTGTGCCCCGGATTTTTCCTCATTTTCCCCGAATTCGGCTGTCGCCGCCTTCACCTGTGCCCGGCCTGTAGCTGCGCCGCTTTTACGTGCCGTAAAAGTGGCTGCGTCCAGCTCCCGGAATTCCAGCTTTTCCAAAAACAGTACATCTTCAAAAAACCGCCGCATCTCTTCCGCCGGCCTGGCGGTGAGCACGCCAACGGTAAAGCCGTGCTCGCGAATATAGGCTGCCGTTTCATCATTTTCCAGAATATCGGCCGGCCGGTAGTAAAGATCCTCCACCATCTCCTGTAGATTGTGAATGACGCCGTAAGCACGGATATTTTCCATTTCACAGCCTTCCTCATAATAGAGCACCGCCTCATATGCAGCCAATTTACCTGCGGGCTGCGCGGCTTGTCCACCGCCTGCGGCAGGTTGTGCCGGAAGTGTGTTCTGCTCCTGTTTAAAATCGCCGTTGGCGGCCTTTAAGTGTTCAAGGAAAGCTGTAATTGCCGCCAGCAGGTCTGACACATCTCCATTCGCCGGCTCCTTGTTTTGAATTTTTTTCAGTTCCGCCTGGATAAAATCAATTCCTGACAATACCAAGTCGGACAAGGCTGCGTAATCCACCTGCTTTGGCTGCGTTTCACGTATGTAGTAAAATAAATCCTCCATCTTGTGGGCCAGTTCCGCCAAATTGTCCAGCATCATCATGGCGGAAGACCCTTTGATGGTGTGCATGATGCGAAAAACTTCATTGATGGCGGCTGCAGAATACCTGCCGGTTTTTTCGCTTTCCAGCACCGCATTCTCCAGCTGCTCAATATTCTGCAAAGTCTCAAAAACATAAACTTCAAGCATTGAGTCATTGATAAACTTATCAGCCATCCCGTCCCGCCTCCATTCTTTAGAGGATTTTTTGCAGTGTTTTGATGACGTGGTCTTCTTTAAAAGGTTTAATAATAAATGATTTGGCGCCGCTTAAGATTGCTTCTTTGACCATATTTTCCTGCCCCATGGCAGAGACCATCACCACTTTTGCCTTGGGATCAATTTTCATGATGGCCTTCAGCGCCTCCAGGCCGTTCATCTCCGGCATGGTAATATCAAGGGTGACAATGTCCGGTTTGCATTCCATGTATTTCTTTACTGCAGCCAAACCGTTTTCCGCTTCACCTGCGACTTCATATCCGTGATTCAGAAGCATGTTTTTTATCGCCATCCTCATAAATGCAGCATCATCAACGATTAAAACTCTTGCCATTTTCTCACGCCCTCTTTCTTCCTGTCTGTAATTAAAGAATTTAATAGGACTTGTAGTGTGGATGCCACATACTTTTTTAGGGAAAAAGCATATGTCTGAAAACGCCATGTCAGGCAGGCTGCATGGAAAAAGCCCAGTATAATTTCCGCCAGTTGCGCTGCTGACAGTTCGCAGGACAAAAGCCAGGCCTCCCGGGCTTTGGCGGCCAGGATCTGGAGCGTCGTCAGGCGCCCGAAATAGATTTTTTTAATTTTCTCACGGAAATCAGCTTCACAGGCCAACACGTCATACGATTGGGTAACTGCCGTAATTTGCGGGTAGTTTTCATAATACTCGGCATATCTTGTCACGAAGTAAAAAATAGCCTGTAGATAATCTTTCTGCTGTAAAGATGACATGCTGATGTCTTTGTCATACTGTGCATAAAAATCAAGCACGGCATTAAGTAAGTCCACTTTTCTCGGGAAATGCTTGAAAACAGCCGCTTCCGTAATTCCCTGTCTTTTGGCCACCTCCCTGGTAGATATACCTTGAATGCCGTATTCATTGATCACATCAATAGTGGTCAGGATAATCCTTTCTTTCCGGTGGAGAAATGAGTAGCCCATTTTACCTCCAGTTAGTAAATAATAACTTACTGCTTTTATCGGCAAGAACCGACAAAACTTTATCTGCTTCGGGCAGTTTTTCTTTTGTGGCAATGCAAAAAACCGCT
This sequence comes from Bacillota bacterium, assembly GCA_012522075.1. Lineage (GTDB taxonomy): Bacteria > Bacillota > Dethiobacteria > Dethiobacterales > Dethiobacteraceae > DUUE01. Next base: position 9,393 of record JAAYLG010000078.1, on the reverse strand, counting down.
CTTTAAGCATTACTGCTTAAGAGCGGTTTGCCTGCATTCCGAAGCCCGCCAGGCGGGCTTGTGCTACAGATTACCCAGAAGGCCTATCTCTGCAGCTACTTTCTGCATTCCTTTAATTGTTTCGGCAATAATTTCATCCAGCTCCATCCCCAGCAGTTTTGCACCTTCCGCAATAACCTCCCTGTTCACTCCGGCGGCAAAACCTTTCTGCTTCCATTTTTTCTTTACCGATTTTACTTTCGTATCCATAATGCTTTTACTGGGCCGCATCAAGGCGGTGGCTGCAATCAGCCCCGTCAGCTCGTCAATGGTATATAAAACTTTCTCCATGCGTTCTACAGGCTCCACATCGGAACACACTTTCCAGCCGTGGCTGACAACCGCGCGGATATAATCTTCCGGCCAGCCGCGTTCCGCCAGGATTTCCCTGGTTTTTGCGCAGTGCTCGTCCGGGTACCGTTCATAGTCCAAGTCATGAATCAGACCGATAATACCCCACTTTTCCGGGTCTTCCTGAAAGAGCCCGGCAAAATGCCGCATTACCGCCTCTACAGTCAGAGCGTGTTTAATAAGCCTGTCACTCTAGTTATTCTCGGTTAGCAGCCTGTACGCTTCTTCTCTTGTCGGAATTGTCCTCTGCATCAACCAAACTTCACCTCTCTGGCTAGTTATTTTGCAACCGGGCTGCAGTAACATTATTTTACCATTTCCTCTGCTTTTACGGAAACAAAAACTAACACTTTACCGCTACACATTCAAAGCGGTAGGTGGCAATAAAATCCTCTCCGAAAGGATACAGTGCCCGGCAGGCGGGAGACAAATTCTGCAGGATGCGGAAAATCTCCCGCTGCTCCGCAGGTCCCGTTCCCATCCGCTCAAACCATTCAGGCAAGTCATACTGTTGTTGCATTAGCCTGTGTTCCCCGAGGACAAGCGGCAATTCCCCAAGCAACGCCAGCCACTGACGCGGGGAATATGAACGGTAATGGGAGCTGTCCCGGATTTTTTCCATTCTGTTTATTTCTCTTTCCGCCTCTTCCCCGTCGCAGACGGAACAGTCCAGAATATATAGTTTGCCGCCCTTTTTCAGCACCCTGCACATTTCCTGCAGTGCTTTTTTAATGTCATAAAAATGGTGCGCTGCCAGCCTGCAGGCAACCAGGTCAAACTGCCCGTCGGCAAAAGGCAGGTTGTGCACATCACAGGCCTGAAAACTTATATTATTAAGGCCCAATGTCCCGGCATTAACGGCCGCCTCCCGTAACATTTCCGGTGTTATGTCAATGGCTGTCACGCTTTTAACATACGGTGCCAACGCACAGGCGGTATGCCCGCCGCCAGTGGCCACATCCAGCGCCACGGCATTCCTGTCCGGCGCCAGCAGCTTCAGCATGCGCTCCAAGTCCGCCCGGTTTCCGTGGGTTCTGCTTTGGCGGTAAGCAGCCGCCCGCATGCCGAAATTTCGCTGTACTTCCCTTGCATTGCCCATCTTTCTTTCCTCCGCCTTTTGTTGTCATGCCTTTGCCAATTCCCGTGTAATAAAACAAACTTTCCCTTAAATATGCCACATTTTCTTTCACGGCGCAACCACTTTCAAAGAGTAGGATACATTGACGCCCTATTGCGGCACAACACCAGACAGGTGCATTGTTAAACTTCTTTTTGTGCCATGAAGGAGATGCGTAATCCCGGCGCGAACATATGATGAAAGAAAGCAACCGTAAAGGAGCAGGAAGATGAAATACCAGACCGCAGTTTACCGGACAACAACAAAAAGAACCAAACGTCGGCGGCTGTTGCCCTTACTGGCCGTACTCTTTGTCGCCGCCGCTTTTTTATATTTTTTTCACCCCAGGCTGCTTTTAACTTTCGGCAAGCCTGACAGCCCGCCTCCCGGCGACAACGGCACGAAACTGCCGCCGGAGGAACCTGTTGATGCGCCGCCCCCGCCGCCCGAGCAGGAAGACCCAAAGGCGGAAGACCCTTCGCCCGTGGAAGAGCCGCCTGCCGTACAAGAGCCCCAAGACATCCTGCCGCCCGGAGATGATCTGCCTGTAATCGCAGACGGGGACTATTTGCTGGCACTTGTCACAAAAAAAACAACCCTCGGGGATTATGAACCGGCCGATTTGGTGGAAATCCCCCGGGAGCTGTGGGCCAATGACTACCCCTATAAATTAAGAAAAGAAGCCTGTGAACACCTGCTTGTCATGTGGGAAGCGGCACAAAACGACGGGTTCTCTTTTCTCGTCACATCTGCCTACCGCAGCTACAGCACCCAGGAGCGCCTTTTTGCCAACTATGCAGCCGCCCACGGCGAGGAAAAAGCAAACACCTTCAGCGCCCGCGCCGGCCAGTCGGAACACCAGTTGGGCACCACCGTGGACCTGGTTGTACCGGGGCACAGCCTGTCGGACAGCTTCGGAGAAACCGACATCGGCAAGTGGCTGGCGGAAAACTCCTGGAAATACGGGTTTGTTCTCAGCTACCCCAAAGGGTCGACCGAGATTACAGGCTATATTTATGAACCCTGGCATTTCCGCTATATTGGCGTGGAAAATGCGGCTGCCTGGAGGGAAGCGGGAGTAACCCTGACCGAATGGTTAATGGAACAGCCGCAAGAATGGAAAGATTAAAAACGCCCGCCACCGGGCTTTTTTCCTGCCGACGCTTGGTCGTCCCGCCGGCCGGGCTACTCGCCGATAATCTTTACCAGCACCTTTTTCCTGCGCTTGCCGTCAAACTCACCGTAAAAGATCTGCTCCCACGGACCGAAATCAAGTTTACCGCCTGTGACGGCCACCACCACTTCCCGCCCCATAATGGTCCGTTTCAGGTGGGCGTCGGCATTATCCTCAAAAGTGTTATGCTCGTACTGGTCATAAGGCTTCTCAGGCGCCAGCTTTTCCAGGAAGCGCTCAAAGTCCCGGTGCAGCCCGGGTTCGTCATCATTGATAAACACACTGGAAGTAATATGCATGGCATTGCAAAGCAGGAGGCCTTCCTTAATCCCGCTTTCTTTAAGACAAGCCTCCACCTGGTCCGTAATATTTATCAGTGCACGCCTGGTTTTGACTTCAAACCACAGTTCTTTACGGTAGGTTTTCATTTTTCCCTCCGGCAACAGCGTTTTTTTCCAGTACTTTTTCCAGCACAATCCGGCCGGCAAAGCCACCCCGTTTTTCACGCTTGGCCGCCGCCATTGCCAAAAGCTCCTGCAGGCCTACACCCTTCCTTTCCGCAAGGGCGGCCACCACCTCCAGGATGTCGGCCAGTTCTTCCACTTCCCCGGAAGCGACAAATTCCCTGACCTCTTCATACAGTTTTTCCTGCAACAACTTGCCGAATTCTTCTTCAGCCGCAATGCGGCAGACAGGGGTTTTGCCGGCCCGGCGAATCAGTTCCGGAATACCGTCCCGGACAAGCTTATTATGTACATGTTCACCGCGCAATTCCACCAGCGGATAAGGAACTATATGCCGCCCCGGGGATTTTCCACATCCCCAATGTACCTGGGGATGACGTGATAATGCAGGTGAAAGACAGACTGTCCCGCCGTTTCTCCCACATTCACTCCCACATTATAACCGTCAGGCCGGTATTTTCCCTCCAGCAGTTCCCTGACCTGAAAAATGAGATCGTTGATTGCCGCCAGCTCCTCGGCGCCGGCTTCAAACAGCGTGGCCACATGCCTCTTGGGCACTACCAGCGTATGCCCCTCATTAACGGGATAATTGTCATAAAAAGCTTTGGCCAGTTCATTCTCACACAGCAGGCTGCTGCCTGTCAGTTCGCAAAAAATACATCTGCCCATGCTACTGCCCCGCTCACTTCAGACTTTATGCCCGGCCCCAAAACCGGGTTTTCCCGGCTGTAATTTCCCGGGCAGGCAAGATAGTACTTGCACATAAAGAGGCTGCAAAAAGCTTGCCTTTACATATTCAACACTATGCAGTTTTTTCCCTTTCCCTTACACCCAAAAGCCGTGTGCGCCGCTCCTGCCGCATTTTTTAACTGTCTGTGTTGGCAGAGGGCAAAATCTATGGTATAATTTAGGCTGATCTAGTATATACAAGTCTGATACATTATACTCCCAGGGGTGAGAAAAATGGAGAACAGCTGCCTTTCGCCCGGTAAAATTTGCGAGGCGTGGATTGAAACCGGCTTTAAAAAAGGAACTTCACCGGCTGTCAAATTATTGCTGCTCGGCATTCTTGGCGGTTTGTTCATCGGTCTGGGCGGACACGGCAACATTGTGGCAAACTCGTTCATTTCAAGCCTTGATCCCGGTCTTGCCAGACTGGCCGGAGCAGCCGTCTTCCCTGTCGGCCTGATGCTTGTTATTCTCGCCGGGGCGGAACTTTTTACAGGCAACAATTTAATGACACTGGCAGTTGCCAACCGCCGCATCTCCCCGGCGCAGCTCCTTAAAAACTGGGTTATCGTTTATATCGGCAACTTCATTGGTGCAGTCCTGCTGGCCCTGCTCTTATCCAAAACCAGTATTTACGGCTCCGAAGCAATAATTGACAAAGCAGTTGCAATCGCTTCCGGAAAATTAGGGCAGACTTTTTTACAGGCACTCATCAGCGGTATTTTCTGCAACATTTTAGTGGTACTGGCCTGCTGGATGCAGGCGGGAGCCAAAGAAATGGCGGGCAAAATTTTTGCTATCTGGTTCCCGATTATGCTTTTTGTCTTTTCAGGCTTTGAACACTCTATTGCCAATATGTTTTTCCTGCCGCTGGCCAGGTTTTTGGGAGCAGATATTGGCTGGGGGCAAGTCTGGTCCGCAAACCTGATTCCTGTAACGATCGGCAATATTCTGGGAGGAGCAGTTTTCATCCCCTTCATTTACCATTACGTTTATGCCCTGAAAGATGCGGATACTCCCACCGCTATTCTGCGCATCAAAAAATCAATCACCTTTCGTGATACGCGTTGACTGCTTGCTCAAAAGGCAACCGCACCACATTAACGGTGCGGTTGCCTTATTATTTAACACGGCAGGCAAAAGTGGCTATTTACTTTAATGCGTTAACGTGTTAGCATAGTAACGGAAGAGACTAAAAAGGGGGAGTTTCCAGTATGAAAAAAATACTTACAGTACTATTGATTGCTCTTGTTTTGGCCGCCGGTCTAAGTGGCTGCGGCAAAAAAAAGGAAGGGACGTTTACTGTCGGTTTCGACCAGAACTTCCCGCCCATGGGTTTTGTCGGCGACGACGGCAAGTATGTGGGCTTTGACCTGGACCTGGCAGCCGAGGTAGCCAAGCGCCTCAACATGGAACTGGTGCTGCAGCCCATTGCCTGGGATGCAAAAGACGAGGAACTGAAATCGGGCAATGTTGATTGCATCTGGAACGGTTTTACCATGAACGGCCGGGAGGATCTCTATACCTGGACGGAGCCCTACATGGACAATGAACAGGTAATTGTGGTCCGTAAAGATTCAGACATAAAAACGCTGGCCGACCTGGCGGGCAAAGTGGTGGCTGTCCAGATTGATTCCAGCGCCCAGTACGCCCTGGAGGACAAGCCGGAACTGACAAGCACCTTTAAAGAACTGGTGACGACGGACAATTACGAAACCGCTCTCATGGACCTGGAAGCGGGAGCCTTCGATGCGGTGGCCATGGATGAAATCGTAGCCAACTACAAGATTCAGAAAAGAGGCGCCAATTACAAGGTGCTGGAAGAATCAATAGCTTCCGAACAATACGGCGTAGGATTTTTGCTGGGCAATACGGAACTGCGGGACAAAGTCCAGGAAAAACTGGAAGAAATGGCCGCCGACGGGACAATGGCAAAAATATCAGAAGAATGGTTCGGTAAGGATATTACTACCTTAGGGAAAAAATAGGCTTGGCGGCGGATACGGCACAAGAAAGGGCTGTCCCCGGATGGCCCTTTCTTTGCACGTAAGTGAATTACGGAGGTAGCTCCCATGGCATTTTCTTTGCTGGTTATGAAGCTGGCTGAGGGCTTGCTTGTGGCCATGGCCATTTTTGCCCTGACGCTGCTCTTTTCCCTGCCCCTCGGCCTGCTGGTGGCTTTCGGCCGCATGTCCAAAAACTTTCTGCTCCGCAATCTTATCAAGTTTTACATTTCCATCATGCGCGGTACGCCGCTGGTACTGCAATTAATGCTTGTTTATTTCGGGCCTTATTATCTTTTTCGCATTCCTCTCGGACACGGCTACCGTTTTATTGCCACCATTATCGGTTTTTCCTTAAATTATGCAGCTTATTTCGCCGAAATTTACCGCGGGGGCATTTTGTCCATGCCGGTAGGACAGTATGAAGCGGCCCAGGTCCTCGGCTACAATAAAACACAGACTTTTGTGCGTATCATTTTCCCCCAGGTGGTAAGACGCATTCTGCCCGCCGTGACCAATGAAGTTATAACCCTGGTCAAGGACACGTCGCTGGCTTTTGCCATTTCAGTCGGCGAAATGTTTACAACCGCCAAAGCCATTGCGGCGGCGCAGAGCAATATGCTGCCCTTTGTCGTTGCCGGCGTTTTTTATTACATCTGCAATATTGTTGTTGCCTTTGCCATGGAAGCGGTGGAGAAGCGCTTAAGTTACTACCAGTAGGTGAAAATATGAAAATCCTGGAGATAAAAAACCTCAAGAAAAGTTTTGACAGCCTGGAAGTGCTGCGCGATGTTTCCCTGGAAGTAAATGAAGGGCAGGTTGTAGCCGTCATCGGCCCTTCCGGTTCGGGCAAATCCACCCTGCTGCGCTGCGCCACCTTCCTGGAGACGATAGACAGCGGCGAACTGGTTTATCTGGGAGAAAAAGCGGCAACAACCGGTCCGGAGGGGAAGGCTGTTTATGCTCACCCAGCAAACCTGCGCAGAATCCGGCGCTACGTCGGCCTGGTATTTCAAAACTTCAATCTCTTCCCCCATTTTTCCGTCATAAAAAATGTTACCGACGCCTTAATTACTGTCCAGAAAAAAGACAGGGAAGAAGCGCTGGCAATCGGCCGGGAACTGCTTGCCAAAATGGGCCTCTCCGACAAAGAGCATGCTTACCCCTACCAGCTTTCCGGCGGCCAGCAACAGCGTGTTTCCATTGCCCGGGCACTGGCGTTAAGGCCGAAAATTCTCTTCTTTGATGAACCTACTTCCGCCCTGGACCCGGAACTGACGGGGGAAATCCTGAAAGTTATCCGCCAGCTGGCAGCGGAAAAGATGACAATGGTGATTGTCACCCATGAAATGGGGTTTGCCCGTGATGTGGCCGACCATGTTATCTTCCTGAATGAAGGGGTAATCGTGGAAGAAGGACCTCCCGCAGCGGTGCTTGACAACCCGCAAAATGAGCGGACAAAAGCCTTCCTTAACCGTTTCGAGCATTAAACATGGAGCACACTGCCGGCGTGCTCCCTCTTTTTTACGTGTCCACCCGGCCCGCCGCCGGCACCGGCGAGCCGGGCCCGCGCCTTCTCGCAGTATTCTTCCGCTATATCAATGCCTAAAAAATTCCTCCCCAGCCGCTGCGCCACGGCTGTGGTAGTCCCCACGCCGTTAAACGGGTCGAGTACAAAATCCCCCCGGAAGCTGAAAAGCTTTATCACCCTGCGGGCCAGTTCTTCAGGAAACATGGCGGGGTGGCCGTATTCCTGCATCTTGCGCTCAGGTGCAATTGACCATTTTGCCGTTACCCAGTTTTTAAATTCCTCGGCTGTAATGTCGGCGTTTTCTTTTGCTCCCGCTTTTTTCAGGCTGCCCTTGCAGAAAACTTCAATGAATTCCCAGGTATATTTTAAATAAGGGCTGGCCGGGCTTTTCCAGGAGCCCCAGGCGGTATATTTGCAGTTGTAATTATTCTTTTCCCAGAGGATCTCCCCTTTCCAGAGCAGCTTTTTCTGCATGAAATAATTGCTGACCAGGTGGTGAGTGGGAATATAGTCGGAAAAAAGGGGCTGCACATTGACAGCAATGCGGCCGCCAAACTTCAGCACCCGGATACACTGGTCGAAGACGGCAAAAAGTTTGTTAAAATAATCCTGCCAGTAATGGTCGTCATCCTGTTCCGCATACTCCAGGCCGAAATTGTAAGGGGGCGAAGTAAAAATCAGATCAACGCAGTTGTCCGGCAAAGCCTTTAGTATTTCCTGGCTGTCGCCGCAGATAATCCTGTTTTCGTAGGCGGGAGGCACAACATTATTTTCACGGGCGAAATCATGCGCCCGGGCGTAAAAGACTTTATCCCGTTTTTCCTCTTTCAGTTTGCGCTGCTTGACTTTGCGTTCTGCGCCGTAATTGGCATAAATCCGCTTGCCGCCCCGGATATTGTAACTTTTAATGCTGTCTATGGCCCGGTAGATCTGCTGCGCCAGCTTATCGGGCCGGGCGGCGGTAAACTCCTTCAGCTTTTTGAAATCAAGCTGTTTCAAGTAAATGACAACCTTGCCTTCTTCCGCCCGGGCATAAACATCGCCGGGCGGGAAAAAACGGTTGAAGGCGGCCACTGTCCGGCAGTCCGCCACGGTTGCCGCCTGCGGCAGAACAATTGCCAGGTAAGCATTTTCCCCGTCCATCTTTCCGGTTGTCACCCCTTCCGTATATGATATAATTATATCACGACAGCCCGGAGATTTTAGTACAGAAAAACGGCTGAAACAGGTGTGGATGTTGAGATACGGCCTGACAGATAAAAAGCTAAGCCGCAGGCAGGCTGTGGCACTGCTTGTCATTGCCGCCCTGCTTTGGAGCAGCGCCGGTATTCTGATTAAGCTGATCCCCTGGCACCCTCTGGCCATTGCCGGCGGACGCAGCGCCATTGCCGCCGCCATTTTTGCGGCCGCCATCGGGCGGCCGCGCTGGAGCGGCTCCCGGGCACAGTGGGGTGCAGCCCTTGCTTATGCCTGTACGGTTATCACTTTGGTGGCAGCCACCAAAATGACAACGGCGGTACCGCTATCCTGCTGCAGTATACGGCACCTATATATGTAGCCCTCTTTAGCGCCTGGTTTTTGCAAGAGCGCACAACCCGTGAAGACTGGCTCACCGTGCTGGTTGTCATGGTTGGGATAGTGCTCTTTGTCCTTGACAGCCTGACGCCGGGCAAAGCCCTGGGCAACATTTGCGGTATCCTGAGCGGCATCAGTTTTGGCGCCATGGCGCTTTTTTTGCGCAAACAAAAAGACGGCTCCCCGCTTTAATCCGTCCTCTGCGGCAATTTGCTGACAGTAGTCATTGCTCTGCCATTTCTCTGGCGGCAACCCGCACTAAATGCGGGCGGCTGGCTGGCATTGCTTGCCCTGGGCGTTTTTCAACTGGGCATCCCCTACCTGCTTTTTTGCATTGCCATCAAGCATGTTTCCGCCCTGGACGCCATACTGATCCCAGTAATTGAGCCGATCCTCAATCCAGTCTGGGT
>JAAYLG010000077.1 GCA_012522075.1 Bacillota bacterium | reverse complement strand
TGTTGAACACCTACAGGAGAAGCTTCAGGTTGAACTTGGCGGAACTACGGATGACGGTAAATTTACTTTTGAGGGTGCCAGGTGCATTGGCGCCTGTGGCTTGGCGCCGGCGATGATGATTGATGATACTGTGTATAAGCAGGTCAATGTCAACAAGCTTGATAAAATCCTTGAGCAGTATTAAAGGAGGGAATGACATGAGCATTGTTAAGAGCATTCAGGACCTTCAGGCAATAAAAGCAAAATACATTGAGGAAATGAATTCCTACCGGCATCAGATCCTTGTCTGCGGCGGCGCAGGCTGTGTATCGTCCGGGTGTGCAGAAATTAAGCAGGCAGTGGAAGAGATGCTGGTTAAGCTGGACCTGAATGATACAGCCAAAGTCATGGAAACAGGCTGTATGGGCACGTGCGCTATCGGGCCGGTAATGTTGATTTTGCCGGAAAGGATTTTTTATACAAACCTTACACCGGAAAAAACCGACAAAATCATCAAAGCACACCTGGTGGATAACGAAGTGCTGGAAGAATACACCTTTTTCGATGTCTCACTGAACAAATATGTCCCCAAAATAGACGATATAGAGTTTTTCCGCCAACAGGTCAAAATTGCCCTCAGAAATTGCGGTATGATGGAATATGGCAACATTGAAGCTTACATTGCCAGGGACGGATATTTTGCCCTGGCCCGGGCCCTGAACGAAATGGAGAGTGAAGACATTGTTCAGGAAGTTAAAAAGTCCGGTCTGCGGGGAAGAGGCGGCGCCGGATTCCCTACCGGCATCAAATGGGAGGCCGGTCTCCGGGCTCAGGGTGAACGCAAATATATCGTCTGCAATGCCGACGAGGGTGATCCGGGTGCGTTTATGGATCGCAGCCTGATTGAAGGCGACCCGCATTCCCTGATTGAACGTATGATCATTGGCGGCTATGCAATCGGGGCCAATCAGGGATATGTTTATGTCAGAGCCGAGTACCCGCTGGCAATCGGTCGTCTGAGGAAGGCTAGTGAACAGGCTGAGAACTATGGTCTGCTGGGTAGAAATATTTTAGGATCCGGTTTTGATTTCAATATTGAGATCCGCATCGGTGCCGGTGCTTTTGTCTGCGGCGAAGAAACGGCGCTTATGAACTCCATTGAAGGCCGCCGCGGCGAACCGACCCAGAAGCCTCCCTACCCGTTCCAGAAGGGTTTGTTCGGCATGCCTACGATTATCAATAATGTTGAGACTTTTGTCAATATTCCTGCCATTATACTTAACGGTGCTGAATGGTATGCCGGCTATGGCTCGGAAAAAAGCAAGGGCACAAAAGTTTTTGCCTTGGCCGGCGATATTGCCAATACCGGTATTGTTGAGGTTCCGATTGGCGTGCCGCTAGGAAATATTCTCTTTGATATCGGAGGCGGCATCCCCAATAAGAAGAGTTTTAAGGCTGTTCAACTGGGCGGGCCGTCAGGCGGCTGCATTACGGCTGAAAATCTGAATACGCCGACCGACTACAGCTCCTTGGAAGCCCTGGGCGCCATTATGGGTTCAGGCGGCATGATTGTTATGAACGAGGACACCTGCATGGTTGATACAGCCCGCTATTTCATGGATTTTATTCAGGATGAATCCTGCGGCAAGTGTGTGGCCTGCCGGATCGGTACCAAAAGGATGCTGGAAATACTGGAACGCATCTGTCGCGGGGAAGGGCAGGAGGGCGACGTCGAGCTGCTAGTCGAATTGAGTGAGACGGTTAAGGATTCAGCCATGTGCGGGCTCGGACAGACGGCTCCCAACCCGGTCCTCAGCGCCATTGAGAACTTCCGGCATGAGTTTGAGGAACATATTAAAAACAAGTACTGCCGGGCAGGCGTTTGCGCAGAGCTGTTTCTTTCTCCCTGCCAAAATACATGTCCCGCCGGTATTAATGTACCGGGTTACATGTCGCTGGTGGCCGAGGGCAGGTTTGTTGACGCTTATCATCTTATCCGCCAGGAAAATCCTTTCCCGGGGATTTGCGGCCGGGTTTGCACGCGGCCCTGTGAGAGCAAGTGCCGTCGAGGTACGGTTGACGAGCCGGTTGCCATCTGCGATATCAAGAGATTTGTTGCCGATTATGCCCATAAACATGAACCTGAATTTACCAGTGATGTTGTTTTCCCAAGCAACGGCAAAAAAGTAGCCATTATCGGCGCCGGTGCCGCCGGGCTGACTTGCGGCTACTACCTGGCCCGCATTGGTTACGAAGTCGATATTTATGAGGCGGAAAACGTTGCCGGCGGAGTCCTGGCTTTTGGCATACCGGAGTACCGCCTGCCGAAAAATGTCCTGCAGCGCGAAATAGACCTTGTGCTGCGGGAAGGGGTAAGAATCCATCTCAATACCACTGTCGGCAAAGATATCAGCTTTGAAGAACTGAGGAAAAATTCAGACGCCTTGTTTATTGCCACTGGGACACAGCTTCCGATGCGAGTAAATATTGAAGGAGAGGACCTGCCCGGAGTAATACACGGCCTTACTTTCCTTAAAGCAGTTAATCTCGATAAAAAAGTAGAAATTGGCGACAAGGTTGTGGTCATTGGCGGCGGCAATACGGCTATAGATTCAGCCAGGACGGCTTTGAGGCTGGGGGCCAAAAAAGTAACCATTCTGTACCGCCGGACAAAGGGCATGATGCCCGCTTATGCATCGGAGGTACACGAAGCCGTCGAAGAAGGAGTGGAAATACTCGAACTTACACAGCCCGTGCGCTTCAATGCCGGCAAGGACGGCAAGGTTGCCAGCGTAGAGTGCATCCGCATGCGGCTGGGCGAATTTGACGCCGACGGCCGGAGAAAGTCAGTGCCAATTGAAGGTTCGAATTTCATCATCGAAGCGGATACAGTGATCCCGGCAGTCAGCCAGTATGCCGACCTTCCTTTCATCCCACCCGAACATATCGGCCTGACGCCCTGGGGCACTTTTACGGTGGATGACGAAACAATGATGACTAAAACGCCGGGCATTTTCGCCGGCGGCGACGTGGTCCGGGGCCCGGATACGGTTATTCAAGCTATTGCCGACGGCAAGAAAGCCGCCATTGGTATTGACAAATACCTGGGTGGAAGGGGAATTTTAAACAAAGGTCCGGAAATAAAAATCAATCCCGTTTACGATGATGATGAAGTTGTTGAGCTGGGACGCTATCCCTTGGATATGCTTGATCTCAACAAGCGGAAGGAAACATTTGAAGAAGTTGTCCTGGGTTATCATAAGCTGACTGCAATGGCAGAATCCATGCGTTGCCTACACTGTGAAAGGAGGTAAATGCAGGTGGTTGGTTTAACAATAAATAATCAGAAGATTACGGCCGAAGACGGCATGACGATCATGGAGGCCGCCAGAAGAAACAATATCTACATCCCAAACCTGTGTTATCTGCAGGATGTGCACCAAATTGGGGCGTGCAGAATTTGTGTCGTCGAGGTTGAAGGAGCAAAGAACCTGCAGGCTGCCTGTATCACCCAGGTGGCCGAAGGAATGGTCGTTCATACCAATACAGACAGAGTGCGCAAAGTAAGAAAGATACTCTATGAGCTGATGCTTTCGGACCATTCACAGGATTGTTTAACTTGCGACAGGAACTTGTCCTGTGAATTCCAGGACTTGGGCAAATTGCTTGGTGTCGACGATTCCAGGTTTGAGGGAGAACGTTCACCGTTTCAGGTGGATGCCTCCGTTGCCATTACCAGGGACATGACGAAGTGCATCTTATGCCGCCGCTGTGTTACTATTTGCAATGAGATACAGGGCGTGGGTGCTTTGAGCCCGCAAAACAGGGGCTTTAAAACGGAGATCGGGCCGGCAATGAACCTTCCCCTGGGAAAAGTTAACTGCGCCATGTGCGGCCAGTGCACTGTCGTCTGCCCTGTGGGAGCACTTAAAGAGACCAGTTCTGTTAGTGGTGTTTGGGCTGCCCTGCACGACCCCAAAAAATATACAGTGGTTCAAGTCGCACCTGCTGTCCGGGTTGCTTTGGGCGAGGAATTCGGCCTGCCTGCAGGTTCCAGGATAACCGGGAAAATGGTTGCCGCTCTGCGCAGGCTGGGCTTTGACCGGGTCTTTGATACAAATTTCGCTGCCGACCTGACAATTATGGAAGAAGGGAGGGAGTTTTTAACCAGGGTAAAAAACGCCCTGACCGGCAAAGGCGCCGTCTTGCCCATGATCACAAGCTGCAGCCCGGGTTGGATCAAATATATTGAACACAATTTCTACAATTTGCTTGATCACCTTTCGACTTGCAAGTCCCCCCATTGCATGCTTGGCGCTCTGATCAAATCTTTTTTCGCCGAAAGCATAAATGTCAAGCCGGAAAACATCTTTACCGTTTCAGTCATGCCCTGTACGGCCAAAAAATTTGAAATACAGCGCGAGGAAATGAAAAACAACGGCCATAAAAATGTGGATGCCGTAATCACCACACGCGAGCTTGCACAAATGATTAAATCTGCCGGCATAGACTTTTTATCTCTTCCGGACGAAGAATTTGACAATCCTCTCGGCTTGTCGACGGGAGCGGCGGATATATTCGGTCTGACAGGCGGTGTCATGGAAGCCGCCCTACGTACGGTGTATGAACTGGTAACAGGAAGAGAACTTCCCTTTGATGGCTTGCACGTTACACCGATTGTCGGCCTCGAACAAATAAAAACAGCAACAATAAAATTTACCGACGTCCTGCCCGAATACGGGTTCCTGGAAGGGCTGGAAGTAAAAGTGGCCGTCACCAGCGGACTTGCCGGGGCAAGAATGCTGATGGAGCAGCTGGCAAGGGGAGAATCGCCGTATCATTTCATTGAAGTCATGGGCTGTCCCAGCGGTTGTATCATGGGAGGAGGGCAGCCGAGAAGCGACGATCCCGATGTGCGCAGCAAAAGAATGGCCGGCCTCTACGAGGAAGATGAAAGTAAAGTATATCGCAAATCGCATGAAAATCCCTACATTATCTCACTATATGAAAACTACCTGGGAGAACCCAACAGTCACAAAGCCCACGAACTTTTGCATACGCACTATGTGCCCCGCGGCAAGTTCAATGAACTTTCCGATGAGGATTTTGTGGTTGAGTTGGACGAATTTACTAAACGCAGAATTGCCAGGACTGCCAGACAAGAGGCAAAAGTTCCTGTTCTCGTTAAAACAGAACCGGAAAGCGTCTCAGCAAAAATCTTGGAACTGGAAGCTGAAAATAGAAAGCTGAAGAGTGAGCTCCAGGATACGCAGGAAACAGTGGAAATAATGAAACTGGTGCTTTCCAAATACACCAAACAGAGCTAAGCAACAAACAAAATTTCGCCGGCAGTCTGCAAGAAAGAAAGCCCTGCCGCCGCCATCGGTATAGCCGATGACGGCGGCAGGGTGGTAAACATCCCGGTGGACTTATACCGGTATGTTTTCAGTCAGGCACGATTCTTTGGGGAGGGTTGCCAGTGGACAACAACAATAACATAAGACTGCTTATTGCAGATGCAGACCCCTCTGTACGGGCCATAGTCAGACGCTGCGCGGAAGATGAAAAATGGCTTCTGGATGAGGCAAAGGACGGGATAGAGGCTGTCAAACTGTTGCGTAGGAAAAAATATCACCTTATCATTTTAGAAGTGGAGCTTCCCGTAATTGATGGTTTTATGATCTGTGAAAACCTGAAGCATAATCCTGATGTCCTGGTGATCTTTATAAGCAAGAAGACTTCCGAGAACGACCGCCTGGCGGCATTTGAAGCAGGCGGCAACGACTACATTATAAAACCTTTTTATCCGCGGGAACTTGTAGCCAGAATAAAAAACCTCCTAAAGCTCGCCGGGATAGTCAGCATGGCCAACCAATTTCTTTATTCGGGAAAACTGAAAATAGACTTGTATTCCCAGGAAGTTTACGCAGATGGCAGGCGCATTAAACTTACTCCCCGGGAGTATAATTTACTCCTGTTCTTCTGCCGTAATCCAAATAAAGCTTTTTCCCGCAGCATGCTGTTGGATCTGGTCTGGGGGCGTCAATTTGAAGGCACAGACCGGACGGTGGACACCCATATTAAAAGCCTGAGAGAAAAAATTAAGCCGTATCACAATTATATAACGACAATCTGGGGCTACGGTTATAAATATGAAGTTAAATCAATTTTATAATCTAACTACTAAAGCAATGCCTTCTGTTGGCTTTTTTTTTTGTTTTGTTCTTTCAAAAGCAAGCTGCTATTTTAACATTTTTCTTTGGAGCGGTTTTGCCCAGACTGTTTTCTACGAGCTTGGTGGTGTCCGCAAATTAGAATTTATGGTCAAGGGAAAGTGGTATTGTTTTTCTAATCATAGAACAGTGCCTGCCGTTTTGGCAGGCACGAACTACTAATGTTGTTAATTCCTCCAGAAGTCTGGCGGTATGGAAACTTTCATGGACCTCATCTAAAACTTTCGCCGGTCTTAAATTGTCACCGATGGTAAACACTTTAGCTATTTTCCCTTTTAGGTCTTGCGCAAGACTTTTATCGAACTGGTAGCTGACGGCAATTATCAGTGTGTTGCAGGGCAGTTCAGTCTTTTGTCCTTCCTTTTCGATAGTGACCTTGCCTGCATCAATGGTTGACAAAAGCGACCCCGTATAAATCGTAATGTTTGCACCAGCCAGTAAATGTCGGTTAATTGCAAGTTTTATTGCCACCCATATATTGGCACCTCTGATAATATTGCCATCTCATTAGCAGATCTATAT
>JAAYLG010000076.1 GCA_012522075.1 Bacillota bacterium | reverse complement strand
TTTCCCTGCCAATAGTAAAACACTTATAATTGGATATGCTATGGTGAAAGGTCAAAGTGTAGGTGACCGGATTGGACAAAACGCTGCTAGGAACAAAAGCAGGGATCAGCGCCGGGGTGATTTGCGGCCTGATCTCACAGACACTGCATACGCTCGGTATGGGCCGGATTTGTATGGTAAAAACAGCCAGTGCGTTTTATTCCCAGCAGGTACTGACTGCAACCAAGTTTTCCGGCTGGACAATTCTGGGCTGGACAGGTCATCTTATCATCAGCGCCGTTCTTGGTGTGATACTGGTTTACTTATTTTCTGCCCTGGGGAAAGAATATGCCTGGCTGAAGGGCATGATGTTTGGTGCACTTGTCTGGATCTTTGATTACGGTTTTGTCGGCCCGCTCTCCGGATTCATACTTCCCGGCATGTTGCCCCGGGATTATTTCATAGTCCTCGGCTACCATTTATTATTTGGTCTTATTGCCGCCTGGTATATTATGCGTTACAGTCATGTGCAGGAATCTTAATTCCCCTGGTATCTTGCTTTGCGTTTGCGGATTATGGTAACCCTGTGTTCCGTCAGGGGATAGAGCCGGATAAGAACAATGGCCAGTATGGCAAAGACCGCAGGCAGCAGTGTGGAAAATGCCCCCATGGCGGCAGCCAGTTCGGGGGTAGTTTCTGTGTCCGGCACATAGCCGATCAGAGAAAGGCTGTAACCGGCAAAAGCACCCGCCAGTGCCATAGATATTTTAATAGGCAGGGAGCTTAATGACATGACAATGCCTTTGGCGCTCGTTTTTGTTTTCCATTCCGTATATTCCGCCACATCGGTAAAAAAAGAGGCGGACAGTGTCATAACAATGCTGTTGCCGACGGCGGCAACGGCATGCAGCAGAATAAACAGGGGAGGAGTGCCGGAAAAAAACCATGCTGTCACTAAAAAGAGGAGATTAAATCCCATACCGATATTCCAGGTGGCAACTTTTGATGTCCTGCGGGCAAAAAACTGCCCCAGAGCTGTCCCTGCCAGGGTGGCCACGCTCCTGGAGGTAAGGAAGGCCGTAAAATAGACCGGCTTAATGGCCACATATTTGAAGTAATAGACAGCCAGGTTCATGACAATCAGGCTGGCCGACCAGCGGCAGACTTCCGCCACGATTAAAATAAAAAGCGGCTTATTGTTAATGACCTGGCCCGCCATTTCCCGCAAGGTGGCACGCCTGCCCGTTTGTCCGGCGCCGGCAGTGTCAAAAGGCCTGGAAACGTTGGCTGCCAGCCAGTAACCGGCTGTCTGCAGCAGGGAAAAGATCAATACTGTCAGGAAAAGCCCACGGCCTTCATTATTACCGCCCAGGGCGGCTATCATGGGTACCGTGATAAAACCGAAAATCAATCCCCCGGCAGACATGGCCTGTGCCCTACGGGCAGAGATAAGCACTCTGTCTTCATCAGTATAGGCAATAACGGGCAGCAGTGCATACTGGGCGGATTCGGTCAGGTTAATGGACAGATGTGCCAATATATACATGGCTCCCAGAAAAACAAAAGTGGCGGTAGGACCAAAATCGGGGCCGGTAAACATGAGAGCCACAAAAAGAGTGGTTATAGGCGGCATAAGCCACAACCAT
>JAAYLG010000075.1 GCA_012522075.1 Bacillota bacterium | reverse complement strand
GCACGGGCACCCTGGTGCAAAAGCATACTTGCGCCGTCCGCCCCCGGACGTCCCAGCTGCCTTGCATAATCCAGAAAAGCGGAAGGCATGTCGCCGTAGCGCAGGTCGTAAAAAAGTGCCCCGGCGGCTGAAGAGAGGTCAAGCAGCCATCGTCCGCCGCTGTTAAAAGGAATGGATAGAGTGTTGACCACCAGCTCCGCGGCGGACAGGTCCGGTGCAGATTGTGGCTCCAGGGGCAGGACGGTAATTTTCCCCGGGCTGCCCAGGGCATCCGCCAGCTGCTCCGCTTTGCCGACTGTGCGATTGATAATGGTAAGTTTCTTAATGCCGCTGTCCAGCAGGGCGGCCGCCACCGCCCGGGCGGAACCGCCGGCGCCCAGGATGGCAGCTTCCCTGCCCGCCGGGTCAAAGTCCAACTCCCGCAGGGCGTCCAGAAAACCGTCACCGTCCGTGTTGTAACCGGTCAGCTTGCCTTCCCTGTTGACAATGGTATTGACGGCGCCGCAGCGCCTGGCGGAAATATCCAGCTCGTCAAGATAAGGAATCACCGCCTCCTTGTGGGGGACGGTCACATTCATCCCCACCATGTCCAGGGCACTGATGGCGGCCACGGCAGCCGGAACGGCGGCTTTTTCCACCCGGAAAGCCACGTAGACAAGAGGCAGCCGCAGGTGGCGGCAGGCCGCATTATGGATGGCCGGGGAACGGGAGTAAAGCACCGGATCCCCCATCAGGCCGATGACCCTGGTTGTACCGCTGATGTCCATGCATATCACCTCGCCGGTTATTTCTGCCGCCGCCCGGCAAATTCCTTTTTGAAAAAAATACAGCCCAAAGGCTGTACTTAAGGCTGTCTTTCCCTGTTTGACTTTTGGTTTTCCGCCTTCCCGCCAAAAAGAAAGCGGAATTCGCTGGTCTTCAGGTTGAGGATAATCTCCTGCAAGGGTTTGCTGGGATCAGCCTTCCGGGCTTCCCTGTAAGCCTCCCGCATTTTCGGCAAGATTTTTTGCATGCACACCACCCGCCGGATAGTGTGCCCAAAGGTGAAAACACTATACTATTGCCGCTTTTGTCTTTTTTGCAGGCGGCGGAGGAAGATGCGCTCCACCAGGCGCATCAGTTTGGTGCCGATAAATTCATGCCTGCTGATGGGTGTCACCAGGATAGTATACATGCCGCAGCGGTTGCCCCCCAGGATATCGGTAAAAAGCTGGTCGCCTACCACCGCCATCTCCTGCGGCGCAAAGCCAAAGTCGGCGGCAATGCGGCGGAAAGCCCCGCGCCGCGGTTTGACGGCTTTGGCAATACAGGTTACGCCCAGGCGGGAGGAAAACTCCTCCACCCGGGACGGTGTATTATTGGAAACAACGGCAATTTTAAAGCCGGCGTTACGGACCTTGCAGAACCAGTCTTCCAGGGCGCAGGGAATTTCGCAGGAATGCCAGGGAACAAGGGTATTGTCCAGGTCGGCAATAATTCCCTTGATGCCTTGTTTTTTTAGTTCTTCCAGATCAATGTCGTAAACGGAATCAACCATTTGGGCAGGAGAGAGATATTTCAGCATGCTCACCTCAAATTTTATGGGGCCACAATATCGCGGTAGCGCCTGTCGGCAATCTGCAGCATTACAAGGTAAGGGATATACCCTAAAAGCAGGGCGGCGGCGGCAAGGGCGGCATAAATGACATATTCAGAAAAGCCCACCCGGTAAAGATGCTTGGCCAACAGGTACAGGAGCCAGTAGCAGAGCGCCGCCACAGCCATGCCCAGCACCACATTCATGTTTTGTTTAATGGCTCTCTGCGGGTTATCCCAGTTCAAATAAGGACGGAGCAGGTCAATGAGCAGGCCGGAAGTGACGGCGGGCAGACAGCCGCACAGGCCAAGCACAATGACAAGCAGCAGCTCCGGGGGCGACCACTTTGTAAAAAAGACGGAAAGCAGTATTACCAGGGGCACCGAGAGCAGGCACAAAAGCAGTGAATACAGTATCTTCCCCCGGATCTGGACGGCGGGAGGAACGGGGATGACCTGCGACAGCCAGAATTGTTTTCCTTCCCGCGAGAAGGACCTGGAGGAAGCCGGTGTAAAAGCGCCCATAATGGCGATGAAAGCCGCTCCGGCCAGATTTACAAAAAAGCGGTTGCCGGGCTGTAGAAAAATCGCCAGCAAGGGGTCCACCGCCTCGCCCATTAAGAGGGGCAGAAGCAAGGCCACCGGCACAATTATCAGGACGCCGATACTGTTAAAAAGATAGATGGGTGTCCTGACAAGCAGCTTGATTTCCCGGGCGGCAATAGCCGCGGCGGGAGATGAAACTCGCGCCATTTTCCGCTCCAGGCGGCTTTGAGAAACGCTTTTGCGTGCAGCCACCTCTTCCCCGCCGATAAGCCCGCGGTAAAAAAGGCGCTCACCCAAAAACAGGGTCAGGACTATCCCGGCAAGGTTTATGGCCAGGTAGCCGAGAAAATTCAGGACGGAGGCAACTCCCCCGGCAACAAGGGCGCGGGTGGCAAGCAGCGCCGGGGGGAAAAGGCGCGCAATAAAACGTATAAGGCCGTCTTCCGCAAGCAAAAGTGCAAGTACGTCCTCTTGTGTCAAGGGGGCAAGCTTGGTTACCAGGACATTGATTCCAAGCAAGATGACCACCAGCAGCACCATTCCCACAAGGCGCAGGAAGTCTTTATACCTGCCCAGATTGGTGGACCGCATGAGCAAAAGAATTGCGGCGGAGACAACGGTCAGGGGCAACACGGGAACGAGAAGCAGCACAGCCAGCCCCGCCGGCCAGAAAGCAATACCGGTACCCATGCGCACCCCGTAAATGATAAGCGCCGGCAAAAACAGCGGCAGGACCGTCAAGTATTCCTGCACCAGCACCACTGCAAATTTGGCGCCCACAATCTCACCCGGCGTCAGGGGCAGCGGAACCAGAAGGGACAGGTCGCGGGAAAAATAAAAGGTGGACATGACAAAAGCAATGCCGAAAAAGAGGACAATAAAACTGGCAGATACCAGGGACAGCGTTAAAAGAATTTCCGGTTGCCCGATGGTTAGGCCGGCAAGAAAAACTGCGTCCAGGAACTGCAGATAGACGTAATAATACATGGGAACCAGGCTGGCGATGACGGCAACGGCGATGGCCACACCGCCGGCAAGTTTCTTTCTGTCATACCGGGCGTACCACCGCAGCGCCGACAGGTTAAAGGCAACATGCAGTTGCTGTTTAATGAGCGTCCACAGTCTCATGCTTCCGTCAGCTCCAGGAATATTTGCTCCAGTGAGCCGGTATTTTTCGCCTGTTCCTTCAGTTCCTCCATCGTCCCGCAGGCTATCAGCCTGCCGTGGCTGATAATGCCTATGCGGTCACACAGCTTTTCCGCCACCTCCAGTACATGGGTGGAAAAGAAGACAGTTTTGCCACGGTCGCAGTGTTCCCGCATGTATTCCTTCAGGTTATGGGCCGATCTCGGGTCCAGCCCCACCATGGGCTCATCCAGGATGAAAACTTCCGGCTCAGGCAATAAGGCTCCGATCAAGACAATTTTCTGCCTCATGCCGTGGGAATAGCTTTGTATCAAGTCGCCCACGGCATCCGTCATGTTAAAAAGCTCCAGGAAGTGTTTCATCCTGGCCATGCGCTCCGCCCGCGGCACGCGGTACACGTCGGCAAGAAAAGTAAGATATTCCAGCCCGGTCAGTTTTTCATATACTTCCGGGTAATCCGGGACATAGCTGATGGAGGCCTTTACCTTTAGCGGCTCCTTTTCCACATCGTGGCCGTTGATCACAATGGAGCCACTGTCGCTTCTCAAGAGACCCACCATCATTTTGATGGTGGTTGTTTTGCCCGCTCCGTTGGGTCCGAGAAAGCCGAAAATTTCGCCTGGCCTGACTGAAAGGCTTAAATTGTCCACCGCTTTGATCGCCCCGTTGTTGTAGCTTTTGGAGACACCCCTTATTTCAATCACCAGCAGCCCTCCTTTTCCTGCTGTTTTACATAATGGCGCACATTTTCCGGCAAACGCTTATTTATTTATATTCTCCCTTTTCTCCCGGCTTCCTATCGGTCGCGACGGAAAAAGGTGAAATTATCTTGAGAATAACGAAAGCAGCCACAGCACCGGCCAAACTGCTGAGCGTAAAAGGAATAATGTAAGTAAAAGCAACCGCCTCGTTTCCAAGGATCAGGCGTGCCAGGGGAACGGACAGCAGCGCTCCCAAAACGCCGGTGCCAAATACTTCCCCAATCGCAGCCGCCCAGTCCCTGCGGGTAGAGCGGTAAACTAAACCGGCCACCAAAGCGCCCACCATCCCCCCCGGAAAAGCAAGGACCGTCCCCACTGCCAAGAGGTTGCGCAGCACCGCAATGACAAAAGCCACCAGCACGGCCGGGCCGGAACCGAAAAAGACGGCCGCCAGTACATTAATAGCGTGCTGCACCGGAAAAAGTTTTGCCCCAAAGAACGGCATGGCCGGGAAAAAGCCGGCCGCCGTCCCCAGCGCAACCAGAAGAGCCATTCCTGTCAGTTTTTTTGTCATTTCCCATTCACCTTCCGCACAATTTTTTGCCTTGCCTCCGCCACCGCAGGCTCGAGGCTGTACAGTGCATCAAAAAGCGCGCTTTTGAAAGCTGACGGGGCCTGTGCCCGGCGCGCCGCCTCCTCCGCCGCCACGTTAAAAACCGCCAGGGCGGCCGCGGCCGCCTGCAGCCTGTCTTTTTCCACGGCGGCGAAACAAGCCATCACGGAGGCGGTCATACAGCCTGTGCCTACCACGCAGGCCATCAGGGGGTGGCCGTTATGCACTTCCACCACTTCCCTGCCGTCAGTTACCAGGTCCACGGCGCCGGTCACCGCCACCACGCTGCCCGTTTCCCGGGCCAGAGATGCTGCCATCTCCGCCACGCTGCCCGTGACGGCCACAGATTCCACTCCGCGCATCACCGCCGTCCCTCCCGCCAGGACGGCAATTTCCGCCGCATTTCCCTTGATAATGTCGGGGGATACTTCCGCCACAAGCTTCTTCGCACTTTCCAGGCGCAAACCGGTGGCGCCGACGCCCACCGGGTCAAGAATAACGGGTGTATGCAGCTCCCTGGCTTTGCGCCCGGCAAGCAGCATGGCCTGCACCTGCTCCCTCGTCAGCGTACCAATATTCAGCACCACCGCCTGGGCATGGGCCGCCATTTCCTCCGCTTCTTCCGGCGCCGGCGCCATCACGGGCAGGCCGCCGCACACCAGGGTGATATTGGCGCACTCGGAGATGGTAACAGTATTGGTTATATGGTAAACAAGCGGTTTTTGTGCACGGACGGCGGCAAGCATTTTTCCTGTCTGCATCCCTTTTTTTCCTCCTTGCCGTTTATGCTTGGAAAACTGCCATGTTTTTTTCTTATCCTTTCCCTCCGGCAGAAATTCAAAGCCGCAGACCGTTTGTGTCTGCGGCTCATTGCACCATACGGTCCTTCCCTACGCTGGTCCTAACCATCTCAGGTTCAAAGGGTTAAACAGGTTCATTGCCCTGTTCTCTCAGCTCGCGCTCGCGGGCACCCCCAGGAGCTATATTCACTTGGGCAGTGCTGTTTTACTCAAGAACGCCTTCTTCTGTCAAGACGGTACGCAGGGCGCCAATAAAACGCCTGTTTTGTTCCGGGGTGCCCACTGTCACCCGCAGCACATCCGGCGCACCGAAGATGTCCCCCGTCCGCACAATCACACCCAGGCGCAGCAGTTTCTGGAAAACTCTCTGCGAATCGGCCCTCACCTGCACCCAGATAAAATTGCCGTGTGTCGGTTCATAGGCAAGGCCCATTTTGCCGAATTCATCATACAGGTAAGCCTTGCCTTCCTCGTTGACCCGCAGGCTGTGCTCAAGATGTTCAGTATCGTCCAGGGCGGCCAGCGCTGCCGCCTGGGCCAGCAAGTTCACGTTAAACGGCTCCTTCACCTTGTTCAACGGGCCGATAAGCTCCGGGGTGGAGATGGCATACCCCACCCGCAGGCCGGCCAGGCCGTAAATCTTGGAAAAAGTGCGCAGGATAATTACATTCCGCCCCGCCCGCACATAAGCGAGCGTCTGCGGGTAGGCCGGGTCGGTCACATATTCATGGTATGCCTCGTCAAACACAACTATGACCCGCTCCGGCAGCCGCCGCATCAGTTCCGCCACCGCCTCTTTGTCCACGATGGTCCCGGTGGGGTTGTTGGGGTTGCAGATAAAAAAGAGCTTTGTTTTCTCCGTCACGGCATCGGCCATGGCCGTAAGGTCATAGGTCAGGTTTTTCAGGGGAACCGTGACCGTCACGCCGCCCATCAGTTTGACGGCAAAATCATATTCCGAGAAGGTAGGATCCGCCACCACGGCTTCTTCCCCTTCTTCCAGAAAAGCCTTGGCGATAATTTCAATAATTTCGTCGGTCCCGTTGCCGATAAAAAGCTGGTCCATCCCGATATTAAAGCGCCCGGCCAGTGCTTCTTTCAGGTAGTAGCAGTTGCCGTCCGGATACAACGATACTGTCGGTGCCAGTTTTTGAATGGCGGTAACCGCTTTGGGGGAAGGCCCCAGCGGGTTCTCGTTGGAGGCCATCTTGATGACATTTGTTATCCCCAGTTCCCTCTCCACTTCTTCCACCGGTTTTCCCGGCACATAAGGTTTAATGTCCAGTATTATTTTCCTGTGCAAAGACTGTGACATGGCAACGCCCCCCTAAATCTGTCTTTTATCAATAACCCGTTTCGCCTTCCCTTCGCTGCGGGGAATGCTCTTGGGCTCCACCAGGCGGATCTTGGCGCTGATGCCCAAAATGGATTCAATGCGTTCAGAAATCCGGTGTTCAAGTTCTTCCAGGCGTCTTACCTTGTCGGAGAACATCCGTTCCGATACTTCCACCAGAATTTCCAGCACATCCAGGCTGCCTTCCCTGCTGACCACCAGCTGGTAGTGAGGCTCCGTCTCGCCCACTTCCAGCAGCACGCTTTCCACCTGGGTGGGAAAGACATTGCCTCCGCGCTCAATAATCATATCATCGGTACGGCCCGTCACTTTTTCCATCCGCACATGCGTGCGGCCGCAAAGACAAGGTTCCGCCGAGAGAGTAGTCACATCACGCGTCCGGTAACGGATAACGGGCAGTGCTTCCTTGGTAATGGTGGTCAGCACCAGTTCGCCTTTTTCGCCGTACGGCAGAACTTTTCCCGTGGCCGGGTCAATAACTTCGGCAATAAAATGGTCCTCATTCAGATGGAGGCCGCATTTCTCCTCACATTCCACGGCGACACCCGGGCCGATAATTTCGCTCAGCCCGTAAATATCCAGGGCAGTGATTTGCAGCCTTTCCTCAATTTCCTGGCGCAGATTCTCAGACCAGGGCTCCGCCCCGAAAAGTCCCGCCTGCAGCTTGAAATCTTCCGGTCCCAGTCCCATTTCTGCCATTACTTCGGCAATATAGAGAGCATAACTGGGTGTGCAGGTCAAAATGTTGGTGCCGAAATCTTTCATAATCATTACCTGGCGCTGTGTGTTGCCGCCGGAAATGGGGATCACCGCCGCACCTATCAGTTCCGCACCGTAATGCACGCCCAAGCCCCCGGTAAAAAGCCCGTAGCCGTACGCATTCTGCACCACGGAATTGCGGGTGGTGCCGGCACTGACAAGGGCACGTGCCATCAACTCCGCCCAGGTGGCTATGTCCCCGCCGGTATAGCCAACCACGGTGGGTTTGCCTGTTGTCCCGGAGGAGGAATGGTAACGGACAATCTCATTTTTGGGCACGGCAAAGAGACCAAAAGGGTAATTGTCCCGGAAATCCTGTTTGGTGGTAAAGGGCAGGTGGGCAAGGTCATCCAGGCTCCTGATGTCACCCGGTTCGATTCCCGCCGCCTGGAAAGCGCGCCGGTAGTGCGGCACATTGTTATAAACCAGCTCCGCCGTTTTTTTCAGTCGTTTCAGCTGCAGTTCCTGCAACCTGTCCCGCGACATGCACTCCACTTGACGATTCCAGTACAATGACAGACCTCCCATCAGCAGCATTCCACAGTCAACATATTTAAGTCATGGGATTTCAACAAAAGTTTCTCCGATTCCTGCCTGGGGGCAAAATTATACAGCTTCCGCCTCCGGCACTCGTCTTTTGGCATATCTTGCCGCCTGTGGCATACCCATAATATAAAAAGAACCGTTGCGCATCTTTTCGCCCCGAAGGAGGTTTCTGCCGTGATTGTCAGTGTGGTTCTTACTCGCAAAAAGCGTTGCCTGCTTGCCGGCCTCATTATTCTCCTGCTCTTGCTCTTGTTTTTCGCCGGCAGGTTTCGGGCCGGCGGGGCAACAACCCCCGCCACCGGCCAGCAGCGACTTGTGCCCATCTACTATGTAGATACCCCGGAGAAAAAGCTGGCCATCTCTTTTGACGCCTCCTGGGGCGCCGAATATACGCCAAAGATTCTGGAGACGCTTCAGGAGCACAACCTGAAAACGACTTTCTTTTTGACCGGCTTCTGGATTGACAAATACCCGGAGCTGGTAAAACGGATTGCCGAAGAAGGCCATGAACTGGGCAACCATACCGCCACCCACCCCCACCTCAATACACTGGACAAAGAAGCCATCAAAAAAGAACTGCAGCTGGTCCACGATAAACTGCACGAACTTTCCGGCCAGACACCCATTTTATTCCGCCCGCCCTTCGGCGAATACAGCAACAAGGTGATTGAAGCGGCCACGGAACTGAACTATTATACCATCCAATGGTCGGTTGACAGTTTGGACTGGAAAGACATCTCCAAAGAGGAAATAGTCAACCGCGTCACCAGGCGGATCCACCCCGGCGCCATTGTCCTCTTCCACAACAACGGCATCTACACTGCTGAGGCGCTGCCGGAAATTCTCGCTAATGCCAAGCGGGAAGGTTATGAAATCGTCAAAATCTCCGACTTAATTTATAAGAAAAACTATTATATCGACCCCAGCGACGGGGCGCAGAAGAAAAAAGACTGACAATGCAACTGCCCGTCTTATAGCGGAAGGGGCTGTCCTTGCTGACAGCCCCTTTGCTATTTCAGAAATCCCTCCAGGATCGCTTCTTCCGCCTCTTTTTCCGAAAGCCCCAGCGTCATCAGTTTCAGCAACTGCTCGGAAGCGATTTTGCCGATGGCCGCTTCATGGATTAAGGCGGCATCGGTATGGTAAGCGGAGATTTCCGGTATGGATGAAACCTTGGCATTATGCATGATAATGGAATCGCACTGGATATGGCCGCGGCACCTGGCATAGCCGCGCAGGTTCAGGTGGAAAAGCTGCCGGGAGTCGTCTTTGGCCACCGAGCGGGACACAATCTGAGCCGATGAATCGTCCCCCACCAGTTCCACTGTAATTATGGATTCGGCTTCCTGCTTGTGGCTGGTAAGCAACCTTTCCGTGACGATCAGGCGGCTGTTGGCCTGCAGTTTGATTTCCGTGTCCCGTTTTGTTTGGTCGACGCCTTGCAGCTGGATCATTTCCAGCTCCACCACTCCGCCCTCTTCCACCTCAATAATCGTTTTGGGGTTCAGGATGCGCTCGCCGCTACCCCGGCCCTCCCCGTAATGCTTTTCCACATATTTCATTTTTGCGCCCTTGCGGACAAAAAATTCATGCACCCCGTCATGCCGGGCTTCGCTGCTGCCCGGGTTATGAATCCCGCAGCCGGCCACCACCAGGACATCGGAACCGGCACCAATCTCGAAAGTATTATATACCAGGTCCTGCAGGCCGGCCGAGAGAATCACCGGAATATGGACGCTTTCGTTTTTTGTTCCCGGTTTGACCAGGATATCAATGCCGGGTTTGTCGGCCTTGGGAACAATTTCAATATTTGCCGTACTACGCCGCATGATGCCTTCGCCGTTTTTTCTGATATTAAAAGCTCCCTGGGGGACTGTGTGCAGGTCGGCGACGGCGGCTAAAAGCTTTCTATCGGTTTTATTAAGCATTTGCCACCTCTCCTTTAATGCAGTCGGTACGGCAGCGACAGTCGGCAGTGACAATTTCGATTTCAGCCAGGAATTTTTCCGGGGTAGTTATCTCGCTGACCCTGCCCCCGCTCACCAGGATCACCCGGTCGGCCAGGCGTAGAATACGTTCCTGGTGGGAAATTATGACCAGCGTGCCCCGATATTTCTCACGCAACCCGGCAAATGTCTCCGTCAGTTTTTGAAAGCTCCAGAGGTCAATACCGGCTTCCGGTTCATCAAAGATGGCAACTTTTAGCTTCCGGGCGAGCAAACTGGCAATTTCAATCCGCTTCAGCTCTCCTCCGGAAAAGCTGCTGTTTATTTCCCGCTCCAGGTAATCCTGGGCACACAAGCCTACATCATATAAAAGGTCGCAATGGAGCCCGTTATCATCATTACCGGCGGCTATCTTCAGTAAATCTTTGACCTTGATCCCTTTGAAGCGGGGCGGCTGCTGAAAAGCGTAGCCGATGCCCAGGCGCGCTCTCTCCGTAATGCTTTTTTCGGTAATGTCCGCGCCGTCTAAAAGGATTTTGCCCCGCGACGGCCGGTAAATCCCCATAATGGTTTTGGCAATGGACGTCTTGCCGCCGCCGTTGGGTCCTGTCATGACATAAATCTTGTTATCCTCCAGAGTGAGGTTAATTCCCTGCAGGACGGTTACGGTACCCGTTTCATCGTTGGCTGTGACGTGCACGTCTCTTAGTTCCAACATAATCATTACTCCTTCCGGTAGGTGAAATTGCTGTCATCCGGGCTGCTTGCAAAACCCGATTATTTTTATAAGGTTTTTTCGCGATCAAGCACCGGATTCCTGCAGCAAGCAAAAGAAAAGCCTGCCGCCGGGCAGGTTATTACTTGTCACCGCAAAGTGCGGCCCGCCTTTAGTGCAATTTTTCCCGCTCCAGCAGGCGGCGGATCTTTGCAATCACCGTTGCAACCGCTTCCTCAACCCGTTTCCTGAAGGAAGCCAGGTATTTGTCCCCGCTGTCCAGGACAACAACCGTTTTTTCCCAGAGCACGCGGGCTGCCAAAGCAATGGACTCGGCGACAGGCTCAAGTGCTTCATCGCCGCGCCGGACGGCGGCTTGAGTAAAAGCGGCTAAAGCTACCGCTCCTTTCCGGATGTACTCCCCGGCCGTGTCAAGGTAGGCATCACCCTTTTCCGTGTAAGGGGCGATGCCGGCCAGCCAGGGAGTTATTTTTTCCCGGACAACGGCCAGAGGGGTATTGACAAGGTAAAAAGCAACAGCCAGCACAGCCGTCAGTGACAGCATCCAAAAGGCATTGCGCACCGCCACCCGGTTGATACCGCCGGGAGCGGCGGTCCCGCCGGTGCCGGGGCGGGCGGCGGGCGACCTTGCGGGGGCGGGCGCAGCCTGTTTCCCTTCCTCTTCCGGCCCGTAAAAATAGTATGAAATCACATCGGCAAAAAGCGCCGCACCGTCCTGCGCCGCCTCACGGCTGTTCAGGTGGGTCCCCACTTCAATCAGGATGCTGGTGGGCGTCAAATCCTGGTTGTAATTGCCGCGAGCCATGAAAATTCCCTTGACCAGGTTGGGGTAAATTTTATCGGCCGTGTTTTTCAGGTCCAGGGCAAACTGGCGGACAGTCTGCATATTGGGATTCTGGCGGCCCACCACCAGCTGGACTTGTGTCAGCCATTCATCCCCGATCTTGACGGCATAACTGCTGGCCGGTCCGGCATCTCGGTGGATATCAATAATGACATCCGGTCCCTTTTGCAACAGCTTTTCCGCCGTTACGCGGGAGCGGCGGTAAGCGCCGCGGTCATGGGGCAGGTGCAGCGTTTCATCGTGCAAAATTTTAACCTTCTTCTCCTGCAGGGCCGCCACAAAGGAATCCCCCACCTTATGGATTCCTCCTTTGCCGTTAATACTGTCCGTGCCGTCCGTTGGCACGTAGGATTCGGCATTGTGGGTATGATAGACACCAATCAGTCCTTTGGGGGCTGACTTGGGGTCCAGGTCCTCTTCCGGGGCTTTTTGCCGGGCTTTCCCTTTCCCGTCGCCGCCTGCTTTCTTTCCGGCCGCCGCCGGTGCCACCCGGCCGGCAAGCAGCTGCTGCACAAAGGCAAGGATGCCTTCCCGCTCTTCATATACGGCACCCACTTCCCGGAGAAAACGCGCCCGGGCTTCATAACCGCGTACGCCGACCACCCGGTAGAGTCTATTGTCCGCCGTGATATATTCGTCACCGGGGTAAATGCGGCGGCCGGTTACCAGGATGACCCTGCCGTCTTTTTCATCCACCATGCGATAGTAGCGTTCCTGCAGCAAATCTTCCCGGGAGATCTCTTCGCTTTCCAGATCTAAAAAAGACGGCGGCAGTGAAAGGACGGGGTGTACTCCGTGCGCGGCAAAAAGCGTCAAAAGCAGCGCCACAAGGAGCAAAAGGGGCAGCTTTTTTTTCATTTCCGCGGGCCTCCTTGCAAACGTTCAAGGATTTCACCGGCCGCTTCCGCCAAGAGTACCGCACCCAGGCCAGCAATAACGGATGCGCCGTAAATGCCGGTGGAACCAAGTACAATGGGGACATGCAGCCGGTAGAGCAGGAGATTTTCCAACCAGGCCAAAAGATCGGTCAGAATCACGCCGAAGATGCCGCCGATAAAGGCGCTGCGGCGGGAACGACCCAAAATGTAGGCGGTGACGGCGGCTACAATGGCCGGGATAAACAGCGGGTCAATAATAAAGTAGGGTGATGTAGGTTCCATGGCAAAGATTTTGTCGGTGAGGTAAACCAACGCGGCCACCACGCCGGATGTCAGCAGCGCCCGCCTCCGCTCGGCCGCCTTGTCGGCGGTAACAATCAGGTAAACGGCAACGGCTGCGGGAATCAGCGCCCCGCCGATATTGACTGAGAGGCCGCCGTAGATGGGGATATTGGGCAAAAAACCGGCACCCAGCATGGCGAGGAGGATAATAAGGGCCTGGATTTTTGTCAAACGCATGCGGTCCAGGACGCGGTGCAAAAGGCCCAAATACACCAGAGCCGTTACCGTGATCAAGGCAAGAATACCGATATTGGTGGTAAACATGGCATCACAACCTTCCCAAAAGCCGGTATCAGTTTTTTTAGTTTTCCCGTACAAAAAAAAAACAACCCCAAAAAGTAAAAGGCCGCAAAATGATTATTGCTCCAAGTGGCAATTATTCACGGCAGCGATATACTGTAATATACGGATACGGGCATGCTGGCCTGGGGGAGGTGAGACAGTGTTTCGCAGTATTGTGGAAAAAATGAAAAAAGCTGCCAAGTTTTTAAAATATCCGGTCTTACAGTATATCCCCGTTTCTTTCCGGACAGTGGGGCAGCGTAAGGTCTACGCGGACGCGCGACCGGGGGCGAGGCTTGTACTTTACCGGGACAGGGCAGCCTTTCTGCAGGCGCTGCAGCAGGCAGGTCTTGTACCGCAGGCTGCACCGCTGGCGGGGGAACTGTATGCAATCTGCTATAACTTTGCGGCGGAATTAATTCTCTTTCGCTACTTAACCTGCAAAATAATCGGCAGGGAGAACCAGGGCACCATACATGCCTTCTCCTGCACAAAAAAATACTTCCCGCGCCGCCGTCTGCATTTTGCCTTGTATACAGACGGAGGCAGGAAGCTTTATAGTCTCAATGCTGAAATTTATTAATCAAGCTTGACAAAATGGATGGAATAAATTGCCTCCAGATCCTGCAGTTGCTGCAAGACTTCTTCCGGAACGGCACTGTCAACCTGGATCACCATCACCGCTTCACCGCCAATTGACTGGCGGCCCACTTGCATGCCGGCGATGTTTATATTGTTTTCGCCCAGGGTGATGCCAAAACGCCCGATGACTCCCGGCTTGTCTTGATAGGTGGCTACCAGCATGTAACGGGAGGGGACGACTTCAATACGGTATTTGCCGATCTGGACAATGCGAATATCGTTTTTATTAAAGAGGGTGCCGGCCACGGTGTGGATACCCTCGCTTGTTTTAATATTGGCAGTCACCAGGTTGGTATAATTCTCCACCGTGGTGCTCGTGACTTCCCGTACTTTAATGCCGCGCTGCTTGGCTATCACGGGGGCATTGACATAATTGACCGATTCGCCCAGAATCACGGACAGCAGGCCGATGAGGAAGGATGTGGTAAGGGCCGAAACCGGGTAATTGGCGATCTCGCCGCTGTAGACCAGTTCAACCTGTTCAATCTGCCCGTTAAAGAGCTGTGTATAAAAGGAACCCAGTGTTTTCACCAGCGGCACAAAAGGAGTAACGGCCGCCATGGTTTCCGGCGGGATGACAGGCACGTTCACCGCACTGACAAGCGGTTCGTTCTGAAGCGCCTTTAGAACCTGGTCGGCCACCTGGACGGCAACATTGACCTGTGCTTCCTGCGTGGAGGCACCCAGGTGCGGTGTCACAATCACGTTGGGAAGTTGAACAAGAGGATTGTTGACAGCCGGTTCTTCCTCGAACACATCCAGGGCAGCCCCCGCCACTTTCCCCGACTTGAGCGCTTCATATAAAGCTTTTTCGTCAATCAACCCGCCGCGGGCGCAGTTAATGATACGGACGCCGTCTTTCATCATGGCAATTTCTTCTGCACCGATCATATGCCGCGTCGCTTTGGTCATGGGCGTATGAATGGTGATAAAGTCGGACTTGCGGTATATTTCCTCGAGCGGTACCACGGTAACACCCAGTTTTGTCGCCCTTTCGTCGGAGATATAGGGGTCGTAGGCAAGAATATGCATGCCCATGGCCTTGGCCCGTTTAATTACTTCACTGCCGATACGACCCATACCGATGACGCCCAGCGTCTTATGGTAAAGCTCCACACCCATAAACTTGCCGCGCTTCCATTCCCCCGCCTTGACGGAACTGTTGGCGGCAGGAATATTGCGGGCCAGCGAAGTCATCATGGCAATGGCGTGTTCCGCCGCAGAAATTGTATTGCCTTCAGGCGCATTGAGAACAATAATCCCCAACTCCGTAGCCGCATCCACGTCAATGTTGTCAATGCCCACACCGGCACGGCCGACGACTTTCAAGTTTTTGCCGGCTTCCAGCACTTCACGGGTTACTTTGGTGGAACTGCGCACCACCAGGGCGTCGTATTCGGGTATAACCTCTATCAGTTCCTGTGGCGTCAAATCGGTCTTGACGTCCACAACTGCTTTTTCCCGCAACTTGTTGATCCCCAGCTCGGATATCTGGTCGCTGACAAGCACTTTCATCATTGCTCCAACCTCCCTATAGCTTGTGCCGTTTATCACAATACTGTAACCATAAAAAACGCCGCAGGACAAGCCTGCCGGAGTAGTAATATGATACCACAATGTTTTTGGTGCTGCAAGTTAATTCTTTTTACGACATTTTCCGGCAGCGGCACAGAAAGCTTTAAAGAGAGGCAGGGCATGGACGGTCGTCCGCACCAGCCACTCGGGATGCCATTGGACGCCCAAGGCGAAAGGATGACCGGGCAGTTCCACCGCTTCGATCACTCCGTCGGCGGCTACCGCCGCCACAGTCAGCTGGCCGGGCAGACGGACAGCCTGGTGATGCATGCTGTTGACACGCAGTTTCCGTCTGCCGGTAATGCGGTAAAGCAGTGTGTTTTTGCGCACCAGGACGCTGTGTATGGGATGGCTGCGCGGTGCCCGCTGGTTGTGCTGCACCCTCTCCACTCCCCGCAAGTCCTGCAGCAATTTGCCGCCGGCAGCCACCGCCATAACCTGCGCCCCGCGGCAGATGCCAAGAACCGGCAGCCCGCAGTTAAAAGCATGATGTACCAGGAAAAGTTCCATTTCGTCCCGGTCCGGCTGGACTATCCCCTGTCCGGGATGTGCTTCTTCCCCGTAAAGAGATGCATCAGGATCGCCCCCGCCGCTTAAAAGCAGTGCGTCAAGGCGGGCGACCTGCCGCCGCAGTACATGCTCGGAACGGCAGATAGGCAACAAAAAAGGCACGCCACCCGCCTGCAGGATGGCATGCACATAAGCCAGGGAGAGGCGGTTTTCAAAGCCAACCCGGTTGCAGGTTATCCCCACCAGTACAGCCATGTGGACATCCCTCCAAAAAAAAAGTAAATACGTAACGTAAAGTTACGTATTTTAAAAGTCAATTAAACCAAGTGGAATTTTAATGGCCTGGTTAACACGCTGCATAGCCCGTTCATCCAGTTCCGTTACTTTGTCCTGCAGGCGCTGTTTGTCAATCGTCCTGATCTGTTCCAGGAGAATAATCGAATCTTTTTCCAGGCTGTATTCTTTGGCATCCACTTCCACGTGTGTGGGCAGTTTTGCTTTTTCAATTTGTGAAGTTATGGCGGCAATAATGACTGTTGGACTGTACTTGTTGCCAACGTCATTTTGGATTACCAGCACCGGGCGTACGCCACCCTGTTCGGATCCTACCACAGGGCTTAAATCGGCAAAATAGATGTGCCCTCGCTTCACTTCAACTTTGCTCACTTTTTGCCCACCATCAATTCTGCAATCATTGTGGCCTCATTTTCCACCGCAAAGGCTTCATTGGCCAGACGCAGATTCAGCTTTGCCATTTCCGCATAACCGCGCTGCATTTTTTCCCTGATTATTCTTTTTTCACGCTCGGAAAGATACAGGCGCATGGCTTCGCGAATAAAATCGGAACGACTGCGCTTCTCCAATGCTACGATATCATCCACTTCCTCCAGCAAATGATGCGGCAGACTAATCATAATCCTTTTTGTTTCCGCCATCGACAGCACCCCCTAATTGTCATCTTCCCCCAGATAAACTCTTGGCACCCGGTGGCTGATGGCGGTTACCACCTCGTAATTTATGGTGTCCAGCCAGCCCGCCACCTCGTCAACATGCAGCTCTGCGGCTTCTTCCCGGCCGAAAAGAAGTGCGGTGTCGCCTGCTTTCACTTCGCTTATACCGTCGACACAGATCATGGTCTGATCCATACAGATGCGTCCCACAATTGGGGCGCGCCGGCCGCGGACCAGTACCTGCCCGCGATTGGAAAGCCGGCGGTTGTAGCCGTCACCGTAGCCGATGTTTAAAGTGGCAATGCGGGACGGTTTTTGCGTGACATACGTACTGCCGTAAGATATGCCGGTGCCGGCCGGCACATCCTTGACATAAATAAGTTTTGCCTTCAAGGACATGGCGGGCTGCAGCTGCACCACGTCGCGCCCGGTTTCGGCGGAAGGATACAGCCCGTAAAGTCCGATACCGACCCGAACCATGTCCAGTGCCGCTTCCGGGAGATTAATCACCACCGCGCTGTTGGCCGCATGCCTGAGCGGGATGCGAATGCCCTGCGCCTCCAGGCGTGCCGTAAGATCCAGGAAACATTGCAGTTGCCGGCGGGCAAAAGCCTGATCCCGGCTGTCCGCCGTGGCAAAATGAGTATAAAGACCGGTTACCCGCAAGCCGGGTAAAGCCGCTGCAGCAACAATAAAATCAACGGCGCTTTCCGCGGGAAAACAACCAACACGCCCCATGCCCGTATCCACTTTGATATGGACATCCATTGTCCGGCCGGCCCTTACGGCCGCTTCTGAAAACGCCCGAGCCTCCTCTTGCGTAAAAAGGGACGGTGTCACATTGTATTCCAGCAAATAAGGTGCATAGTTGGCAGGTGTAAAACCAAGAATGAGAATGGGAACGTCCAAGCCGTGGTCACGTAATTCGACAGCTTCTTCCAGCATGCCCACACCAAGCCAGGAAGCACCGGCAGCTACCGCCGCCTTGGCCACAGGAACGGCGCCGTGGCCGTAAGCATTTGCTTTGACTATGGCCATCAGCTTCGTTTCTGCCGGGATGAGTGCCCGAAACTGCCTTACATTATGGGCCACTGCTCGCAAATCAATTTCCGCCCATGCGGGTCGCAGCGGGAACCCATGCAATACAGAGCACCACCTATCTTTACATTAGCTATTGTATTCCACGGCAGACTTGATTATTCCTGCCGGTAATGATTGGCTTGTCGCCGCTTTTTTCCGGGCGGTCAACAGCTTCTCCCAGGTTAAAATGAGCATGTACGGCCCGTGCCGCATCATGGAGACGATCGGCTGCTATCAGGCAGGAAATCTTTATTTCCGAGGTGGAAATAATTTCAATATTAATGCCGGCGGCGGCCAGGGCGGCAAACATACCGGCCGCCACGCCTGTCCCGTGGATCATGCCGGCTCCTACCACGGAAATTTTGGC
Organism: Bacillota bacterium; assembly: GCA_012522075.1. Classification (GTDB taxonomy): domain Bacteria; phylum Bacillota; class Dethiobacteria; order Dethiobacterales; family Dethiobacteraceae; genus DUUE01. The sequence continues at coordinate 4,003 of JAAYLG010000075.1, read as the reverse complement.
TACATCACGCCTGTATTGCAAATCTTTCGCGCCCACTTCCTTGACCACCGGGTCCAGGACGGCCAAAGCTTTCTCCAGGTTGTCCTTGCTGACAGTAAACAAAATATCGTTTTCCCCGTTGCGGTGGATGCTCTGCACAATTAAATCCACGTTGATGCCGGCATTGCCAATGGCGGTAAAAATCTTGGCCGCAATGCCCGGCCTGTCCGGCACCCCCACCACTGCTATTTTCACCTGGTCTTCATCGCAGGCAATGCCGCTGATGACGGTACCCCGTTCCATATTTACCGCCTCCTTCACCAGCGTTCCCGGTCCCTCATGAAAGCTGGAGCGGACGTGAATCACCACACCATGTTCCTTGCCACACTCCACAGCCCTGGGATGCAGGACTTTCGCTCCCAGGCTGGCCAGCTCCAGCATCTCGTCATAGGTAATTTCCGCCAGTTTCCGCGCCTCCGACACGATGCGCGGATCTACTGTAAAGACGCCGTCCACATCGGTATAAATCTCGCACACATCGGCTCCCAGGGCGGCCGCCAGGGCTACCGCCGTGGTATCGGACCCGCCGCGCCCCAGTGTATTAATTTCTCCTGCGGCATCGGCACCCTGGAAACCGGCCACCACCGCCACCTTGCCTTCCGACAGGGCGGTTTTGACCCTTTCCGCTGAAAAAGCCCGAATCCGGGCATTAAGGGGATTGCCGTCGGTCAGGACACCTGCCTGGGGACCGGTAAAGGAGACAGCCTCCCTGCCCAGTTTTGCCAGGGCCATGCTTAAGAGGGCAATGCTCACCTGCTCCCCGGTGGCAAGCAGCATGGCCATCTCCCGCTCCGGCGGGCGGGGAGAAATTTGGTGCGCCAGGTTGATCAGTTCATCGGTTGTGTCCCCCATGGCTGAAACAACTACCGCCACCTTGTTGCCGGCCGCCGCGGTGCGGTCTATCCTTTGGGCCACCTGCAGGATTCTTTCTACGCTGCCGACGGAAGTACCGCCGTATTTTTGTACGATTACTGCCATCTCTGCTTCCTCCGCTTCTTTCTTACAGGTCTATTCAATCACACGTAAAATACTGTTGATACTGCGAATGGCGGGCATTTCCCGCAGGCTTGCCAGCGCTGCAGCAAAAGCGCCTTCACTTACATCGTGGGTAACCAGTACAATTTCCGCCGTTTTGGCATCACTGCGCTTTTGGATAATCATATCCAGGCTGACGCGGGCTGCACCAAAGGCATGGGCAAGCTTGGCAAAAACGCCCGGTTCATCCTCCGCTTTCAGGCGCAGGTAAAAGCGGGAGTGCTGTTCCTGCATGGGGACAACTTTTTTACGGGTAAAAGTTGTCTCCAGGACACCGTTTTGCTGTTCGTATTTTATGGCCCGGGCCGCATCCATAATATCGGCACAGACGGCACTGCCGGTAGGCAACGCCCCGGCGCCGCGGCCGTAAAACATTACTTCGCCCACCGCATCACCTTCCAGGAAAATGGCATTAAATTCATTTTCCACCGCCGCCAGGGGATGGTCAAGCGGGATCAAGGCAGGATTGACACGCAGTATGAGGCCCGCTTCCGTCTCTTCACCCACTGCCAGCAGTTTGACCGCATACCCCAGTTCCCGGGCATAACGGATATCGCGCAGCTTGACATTGTCAATGCCCTCAAGGTAAATATCCTCCATGCTCACCACAGTGGAAAAAGCAAGGGAAGCCAGGATATTCAGCTTGTAGGCCGCATCCTTGCCCGAGATGTCATTGGTAGGATCGGCCTCGGCAAAGCCCCTGGCCTGCGCTTCCGCCAGTGCTTCGTCAAATTCTTTCCCCTCGCGGGACATTTGCGTCAAAATATAATTGGTGGTACCGTTGATGATGCCCATTACCTTTTTGATCCTGTTGGCACCAAGGCAGTACTTGAGCGGCCGGATCAGCGGAATGCCGCCACCCACGCTGGCTTCGTAATAAATATTTTTCCCGTTGGCTTCCGCCACCGCCAGCAACTCCGGACCGTACTGGGCCATCAAGTCTTTATTGGCGGTAACCACATATTTGCCGTTTTCCAGGGCCATTGCAATGCCCCTGCGGGCGGCATCCGTCCCGCCCATCACTTCCACCACAATATCAATCTCCGGGTCCAGCAGGACTTGATCCGGATTATCCGTGAGCAGGGCGGGATCAACAGCCACACTGCGCGGCTTTTTCAGGTCCCGCACTGCAATGCGTTTTACTTCCAGGTCCACACCCAGTTTATGCTGCAGCTCCTGCCTGTTTTTTTGCAAAATACCCAGTGTGCCGCCGCCCACCGTGCCCAGACCCAGCATGCCGATGGTAATCTTTTTCTTCATTTCTCTACCACGCCTCTCTCTTGACTTTGCCCGACAATTTCCAGCTTCCGGACACCGGCAATACCGGCCAGTGCAGTCAGCAGCTCATGTACGTCCACAGTGAGGTTATCCGTTTCAAAAGAAATGGACGCATTGGCCACACCCTGCAGCGGGAGATTTTGATTAATAGTAAGGATATTGCCTTCAGCCCTGGCAATAGCATTCAACACTGCAGATAGAACTCCCGCTTTATGTTCCAGAATCAGGGCGATGGTAAGGATTTTCCCACGGCTGGCCTCCCGGAAAGGGAAAATATAATCCCGGTATTTATAAAAGGCGCCGCGACTGATCCCCACCCGGCGAACTGCTTCATTCACGGTCTTGACACTGCCGCTTTTCAGCAATTTCTTGGCTTGCACCGTTTTTTTCAGGACCTGGGGCAGGACATTTTCCTGTACCAGGTAGAATTTTTCCTGCGGCATACTCCCGGCAACCTCCTGTCTACCATATGTGAACAGTTATCCATATACAGGGCACATTATAACACTGCCGTCCCCCCGCTGCAACCCCCTTTTTCAACATCAAAGCAAAAATTTCTCGTCCTGATCCGCCGGATTTGCTGGCGTACCTGGGTGGCGGGATGCTTTGCCGGCTGCTCGTATTTGTTTTTGCACCTTATGACAAAAAGGGGAGAGGGGAAATGCGTCGCCCGAAACGGGAAAAACCGCCTGGCATAAAGCCGGGCGGTTTTTTGCAGACTCCCCCTGGAACTCTCCCGTATATCCTTTCATACAATATTAGGGACAACAGGGACTTCCAACCAAGTTAACCCGGCCGGCAAAAAAGCCAGGACACTATACAGGTCACTGCCAGATTTATTTGCTTTCGCCCTGCTGCATAGCAACTGGTCTTAAAAGAGATGAAGCCGGCATGCTCACAAATAGCAGCCGGCCTTTCTACAAAGAGAAAGTGTTAAGGGAGTTAAGAGCATTGGCAGCCTGTAAAGCCGGTTTTTATGAACAAACCCCCTGTCCCCGCTGCGGGATCGTGGAGCAGTTTATTATCCCTTTGGAAGAGGCGGTTTACCTGGAGTGCATCCGGGGACACGGCCGGTATGAACCTTACGCCGGCTCCGGAGGCACGCGGCCAAAACCAAAGCAGGTTGTGCGCGGCGTGGAAGATCTGTTAGAACAGGAGCACAGAGAACTCTACCTGTGCATTCGCAGGGTTTTGGCCAAGGATTCCCTCTTCAACGAACAGGCGGACACTATCGGCCAGATCAATTATTTCTGCTAGCACTGCGATGCGGATGAGCAGTCCGTGTATACTGTTTTAAAAATGATGACACTCTATCACAAAGCTGTGCGCGGAGTAATCAGTGTATAAACAAGGCTTTTCAGCGGGCTGGCCGTACCGCTTGCTCCCGCCTGTCATAACAAGGGCTGGTGGCAGCCTTAAGCCGCTGATCCTCCTATACAAGCCGGCCTGGCACACGGCGGTCGGATTTTACCTCCAAACCATCGCCCATGCTGGGCGCACATAAAACAAACCCGCCTCCGGCGGGCCAGACTGTAGACAAAGTCTTATGAAATGCAAACCTTGGACGATCCTTGGTTTGCATTTTCATTTATAATTCATAATTGCCGTGGGCAAAAAATCTTTGGCAAAAGTGTAAAAAAGCCAGCAACTG
>JAAYLG010000003.1 GCA_012522075.1 Bacillota bacterium | reverse complement strand
TCGGTGCACAGGTGTTATAGGGGACCCAGCCTTTAATATCCACAAGGTAAAGCGGACCCTTTATTTTTGTTGCCTTGCAGGGATGGTCGTTTGTGGCTTCTCTCAGGGGTGACCAGCTTACACGACAGACGCCTTCTTTAATGAAATCATGAACCACATAACGATCACAGCCAAGGACCCAGGCAACAGTTGTGCCCACCATTTCATCGCCTGCATCCTTGTGTTCTCCTCCGCCGGGACGCCAGTCGTATTCCCCCGAGCCTTCGATTTTACCGTAGAAATATTTGTCTTTCTGAATAAGGGTGATTAGACCCTGCTCAAGATCGACCACGGCAACATCATAGCCGAGACGGACAAAATAAGTGGTGGCTTCCAGTTTTAAAGCCTCAAATTCACGGCCCTTGCCGTCAAGTTCCATATAATCTTTCCGGATGAAATGCAGCTGATGCTTTTCATTGCCGTCACTGATGGTAAATTGCTTGCCCACAAGTTCATAATTGCGGGGAAAACGGTATTGGCTGATCCCCAAATGGTCGGCTGTATTGCTCAAGTTTTTAATGTAGACGCCGCCTTCATCATATATGTGATTAAACATGCTCTTACTCCTTTCCTTATTTATTTGCCGCCGGCCTTAGACGGTATATGGGTTTGGAGCGTTCTCAAAACTTTCGGGCAATTTAACAGGGTTGCCAAACGCACCGAACCTGATATGGCAAGGTACAAGCTTGTTTGTCTTACGATTAAGAATGGTGCCGAAAGTCCGTCCTACATGGTACATACGCTCATAATTCTGCAGAAAGATCATGTTGTTGGAGCGGAAAGGCGGGTTGGTCTCGTGCAAGACACGCTCCATCAGGTCTTCCGTCAGGCAGAAGAGATACAATTTATCTTTTATTTTTATATACCGCGCCACTTCGTCCGGGCCGGGCAGGAAATTAAACATGTTGCTTTCATCTCTGTTAATGGAAATTTCCGATCCCTTGGTAGTCAAACGGTAGAAATCGGAAGAGAAATACATATGGCGTGTAATCGTGAAGGTGCTCCAGTGCCACTCCACCCTGGTTCCCAGCAAGTCCGTTGTAAAGCAATGCCGTTTAAAAGGCAGTTCCATTCCTTCCATTTCAATGGCGCCAAAAGTGTACTCGCTTTTAATCAGGTAAGGAAATTTCGGATTGCAGCCGATTGTACAGATGACTCTTGTGACCAGTCTTTGCTCCAAGTCAATGCAAAAGAGATGATTGACACGATTGGGTGTGTTGCGGTACTCCTCAAGTTCATAATCCACCAAATAGGTTGTGTCATCACCTTTCATGCACTGATATGTGGCTTTCCCCTTTTTTTCACCGGCCCAATTCCACTCCAGCGTGTCCTTGCCAGTAAAATTAAGGTAATAGTCATAGCCGTCGTCCATTACAAAATGGAACGACTCACCTTCAAGTTCAGTACAATGGGGCTGCGTAAATTGGTCAATTGCATATTCGCGCCGAGGATAATTTTTCAGATTCACTCTTTTTCATCTCCTTTTTTTATTTTTTACGGCCGTCCTGCGCAGGTCAATTCTTTAACAAACGCACAACAGCGGAAACCGTCATTATGGCACCTGCAATACGGCAGATATTTTTCAATATTCTTGATATTTACTGTAAAATCCTGCTTTGAGAGTATTTATATCATCAATCGAGCCCCTCTCTCCTGCCGGCCAGCTCTTCCACCATGCGGACAAATTCAGCCACTAGTTTATCCTGCGGCACTTTTTTCACTGCTTTACCGCGACGGAAAATCAACCCTGCTTCTTTTCCTCCGGAGATGCCCAGATCGGCTTCCCGTGCTTCACCGGGACCGTTGACCGCACAACCCATTACAGCCAGCGTAAGCGGTTCCGTCATACCGGCAAGCTTGGCGGTAATTTCCTCGACAATCCGCTTTATGTCGAGCCGGCAACGCCCGCAAGTGGGACAGGAAATGATGCGCGGCCCGAAACGGCGGACACCGGCAGCCGTCAATATTTCTTTGGCCACACGGACTTCTTCCACCGGATCTGCAGTCAGCGAGACCCTCACGGTGTCGCCCAGCCCGTCCAAGAGCAGGGCACCGATGCCCACCGCCGAATGAATGGAACCACTAAACGCCGATCCCGCCTCCGTAATACCAAGATGCTGGGGATAGGAAACCTTCTCCGCCAGCAGGCGGTGAGCGGCCACAGTCAAAGGCACGCTGGATGCTTTGAGTGAAATAACCAGCTTGTCGTAATGGAGACGCTCGACTAAACGAATATGACTGACGGCAGACTCCACCAAAGCCTGCGGAGACACGCCATAGGCCGCAAGCAGATGTTTTTCCAGTGAACCTGCATTAACACCGATGCGCAGCGGTATGTCTTTTTTCGCTGCTTTTTCCACAACGGCAGCCAGTCGTTCCTGACCGCCGATATTGCCCGGGTTGATTCTAAGCTTGGCAACTCCGGCATCCAGTGCAGCCAGCGCCAGACGATAGTTAAAATGAATATCCGCCACCACCGGCAGCGGCGAACCGGCAACAATAGCCGGCAAAGCCGCTGCAGCCGCCTCGTCGGGAACTGCCACCCTGACAAGTTCGCAGCCGGCAGCGGCCAGTTCCCTGATTTGCACCAGGGTGGCGTCTACATCCGTTGTTTTTGTTTTCGTCATGGACTGGATGACAACAGGCGCACCTCCGCCTATTGTCAGTGCGCCCACTCGAACGGCTTTTGTCTCACTTCTGGTAATCATTGCTCAGCCCTCTAAAAAAAGATATCAAAACGCATCAGGTCACGGTAGGCAATGACAATCATCAGCAGGATCAGGAGGGTAAAACCGATAAAATGGATAAAAGATTCTTTTTGTGGATCAACTGGTTTGCCACGCACACCTTCTACGAATAAAAACAAGAGGCGGCTGCCATCCAGGGCGGGAATGGGGAGCAAGTTGAGAAAACCAAGATTGAGGCTGATAATGGCTGCCAGCTGGACCAGGTTCATAATGCCTGTTTTGGCAACTTCCCCCACAATGTGGATGATGCCCACAGGACCCACCAGATCGGGGGCAACACGGCCGGTAACCATCTGGACCAGGCTGACGGCAATATAGCGCAGCAGCCAGAATGTATGTTCAAAACCCAGCCGGACGGCGCCAAACAGATTGTAAAATTTGGTCTCCGCCTGGATGCCGATCAGCCCGTTGCCGGTTTGCGGGTCGCGCATCGGTATTACTTTAACGCTGCGTATGTCGTTGCCGCGAATAAAAACTATTTCAATTTCTTCTTGCGGGTTTGCATGAATGACGGAAACTACTTCCAACCAGCTGTTTACTTCTTCGCCGGCAATGGAGAGAATGCGGTCACCGCTTTGCAACCCGGCTTTTTCAGCCACCCCATTGGGCAAAAGTTTCCCAATAGCTGTGGAGCCATAATCAGGCACTCCGAGAAAAGCAAAATACAGCAGGGAAAAAAGCAGGGCGGAGAGCAGAATGTTCATTAGCGGCCCGCAAGCTATGACTGCAAAGCGCTTCCAGACGGGCTGCTTCTGAAAACTGCCTTCCTCTTCACTTTCCTCCGGGTCTTCGCCTACCAACCGGACAAACCCTCCCAGCGGGAACACACGCAGGGAGTATGATGTCCCCCCCCTCTCCCAGGAAAAAAGACGCGGCCCGAAACCGATGGCAAACTCGAGCACACCGATTCCCGCTTTTTTCGCTGCTGCATAATGGCCCAGTTCATGAAAAAAAACGAGCAAACCGAAAATGACGACAGAAGCGACAAATGTCAGCATGAATTACCCTCTCTTTCCGGCGCATTCCCGTGCCAGGCGGCGTGCCTGCCGGTCTGTTTCAACCAGGACAGTATAATCCGGTAAAGGAATTACTTTATGTTTATTCATTACCGTTTCAATTATACGGGGGATATCCAGGAAACGAACATGCCCCGCCAGGAAAAGCTTGACTGCTTCTTCATTGGCTGCATTCAACACGGCAGGCATGCTGCCGCCTGCTTTTCCCGCCTCATAAGCCAGGGCCAGGCAGGGGAAGCTTTCGGTGTCGTGCTGTTCAAAGTGCAGTTCCCGTAAAGTTTTCCAGTTTATCCGGGGAGCAGTTCCGGCCAGCCTTTCCGGGTAGGATAATGCATAGCCAATGGGTACACGCATATCAGGCATGCCCAGCTGGGCCAGGACCGCACCGTCACGCAGCACTACCAGAGAATGAATAATGCTCTCTCTGTGAATGATTACTTTGATTTTAGCGTAATCCAAAGCAAAAAGCCAGTGTGCTTCTATTACTTCCAGACCTTTATTCATCATTGTAGCCGAATCTACGGTTATTTTTGCCCCCATTTTCCAGTTGGGGTGGCGCAAAGCTTCCTCGGGTGTTACCCCGGCCAGTTCTTCCCGCCTGCGTCCCCGGAAAGGCCCGCCCGAGGCGGTGAGGATTACTTCCTCCACCGCATCTTTATCCTGCCCCTGCAGGCACTGGAAAATAGCTGAATGCTCGCTGTCCACTGGCAGCAGGGAATACTCGCGCCGTGCCGCCAGCGGCATGACCAGGTGGCCGCCTGCTACCAGGGATTCTTTATTGGCCAGCGCCACGGTGTTTCCGGCCGCAAGGGCGGCAAGCGTGGGAGCAAGCCCGGCAAAGCCCACCAGGGCATTCAAAACAAGTTGGCCGGTCTTTTCCGCCGCCACCGCCGAGACGGCCTCAAGCCCGGCTTCAACCTTCGTCGCTGTATCTCTAAGCGCCAGTTTCAGTTCACCGTAGCGAGCAGGATCGGCAATGACAACTTTTTGGGGTCGCAGCGCCCTTGCCTGCCGGGCAAGCTCGGCTACCCTGGTGTTTGCCGTCAAGGCATAAACTGAATAACGCTCCTTGTTTGCAGCAAGCAGGGAGAGGGCTTGTGTGCCTATGGAACCGGTTGCGCCAAGCACTGTCACTGTTTTCATTGTAAAACCCTCCCGTTAGAAATAAAAAGAAAAAATAGCATAGGCCAACGGGGCGGCAAACAGCAGGCTGTCTATCCGGTCAAGCACACCCCCGTGGCCGGGAAGGAAATGACCCGAATCCTTAGTGTTGGCCCACCGTTTAAACGCCGATTCCACCAGGTCCCCCGCCTGCCCGGCCAGGGATAAAACCAGGCCGGACAAAGCGCCTGCCGGGCGTGTCAGCCGGAGTGCGGGCGCCAGCAGGGCCAGGCAGACTGTGCCAAAAACAAGCCCTGCCACCGCACCCTCCACTGATTTTTTCGGGCTTACCGCAGGCAACAGTTTATGTCTGCCAAAGGCAAGGCCGCAAAAGTAAGCTCCTGAATCTGCCGCCCAAACAGTAAAAAGTAGTGCCACTACATACATGAGGCCGTTTTCCAAGTCTCTTAAAAGGATAAAAAAGGAGAGCAGGCCGGAAAGATAGAACTCCCCCCATACCACAAGCAATAGTTGACGGAAATCCGCCGGAAATGATACAACCCACCAGATGTGGACCAGGAGGAAAAAAGCAAAAAGGGCGGTAAACAAGCCGTCTTTGCCGTAAATTTTGGCGGCAAGCAAAATTATAAGACTTGCTACGGGAAGGATACGCACAATCGCCGCCTGTGATAAATCAGCCAGGCGGAAAAATTCCTTGTGGGCCAAAAATGCCACTGCCAAGACGGCAAGCAGGAAAAGATAGCCGCCTGCCCAGGTGACGGCCAGAACAAGCGGGATGACAAGAAGAGCGCTGAACAGACGCTGCCTAAACATCCAATCCCTCCCCGCCTTTAATACCGCCAAAACGCCTGTCCCGTTTACTGTAGGCATTTATGGCGGCCAAGAGATGGCTGCGGTCGAAATCCGGCCAATAAACATCAGTGAACCATAATTCCGCGTAAGCCAATTGCCATAGTAAAAAATTACTTAACCGAATTTCACCGCTGCAACGGATCAGGAGGTCGGGATCGGGCAGGGCGCCTGTGTCCAGCGCCCGGCTGACCAGTTCCTCAGTTATTTCCTCTGGTTCAAGTACACCTGCTTTGACGGCTTTTGCCAGTTTGCGAACTGCCCGAATAATTTCCCCCCGGCCGCCGTAATTCAGGGCGAAATTGAGAATCATGCCCGTATTGTCTGCCGTTTGTGCAATGGCTTCATCAACTGCTTGGAGAGTGTGTGCAGGCAGCCCCTCCCTGCTGCCGGACATCCTGATACGAACATTATTCTGCTTCAGTTCCGGGAGGTCGGTTTTCAAAAATTGTCCGGGCAGGTTCATGAGGAAATCTACTTCCGCTTTAGGACGGCGCCAGTTTTCCGTAGAAAAGGCGTAAACAGTCAGCACGCCAATACCCAGTTCAACGGCGGCACGGACTGTGAGACGCAAGGCTGCCATCCCGGCGCGATGTCCCGCTGTGCGCGGCAGACCGCGCTGCTTTGCCCAGCGTCCGTTACCGTCCATAATGATGGCTACATGATATGGCTTATTCGCCGTGTGCGGCAGTCCTGATTTTGTTCGCGGCCGCTGCAGCAGCCGTCGCAGTGAAAATGGCACTGCGTCCACCTCACTTCGTTAGTCAACCAAAGAATAACCCCCTCTGCCGGAGGGGGCAGGAGTTGCTGCAACTCCCATCGCTCAGTCCCAGCCCTCGGGTGCCACGGTTATTTCCACTGCATTTGCTTCAGGCTGGGAACGTTGTCTGATGACTCGAAACAGTGAGCCTGCTTTTATCTCCCCGGCAGGAGGCAGGCTGTACTGAACAGACGGCCGATAACCGCTCTCCCGGATCAAGCTTTCCGCTTCAGCAGCATAAAAACATAGTACGTCAGGAATTTGACCGGCAGCAGGCATCCGGCTAAACCTCCATAATTTCCTTCTCTTTGTCTGCCAAAACTTTGTCGACTGCTTCAATCATTTTGTCCGTTATTTTTTGGATTTCTTCCTGGGCTTTACGGAATTGGTCTTCTGTAATTTCACTGGCTTTTTCCATGCGTTTCAGTTCTTCATTGGCATCCCTGCGGATATTGCGGATGGCAACCCGGCTGTCCTCGGCCTTTTTCCTGCAAACTTTCACCAAATCTTTTCTGCGTTCTTCCGTCAACTGCGGAATGGCAAGACGGATAACTGTACCGTCCGAATTGGGGGTTAGGCCAAGGTCAGATTTCAAGATTGCTCGTTCTATCTCTGCCACAGCCTTTTTATCCCAGGGCTGGACCACAAGCAGCCGCGGTTCAGGAACGGAAATATTGGCCAGCTGCTTGATGGGCATCTGTGAACCGTAGTAATCCACCATGATCTTATCCAATAAGGCAGGTGTGGCGCGGCCGGCCCGCAATGAGGCCAAATCCTGTTTCAGGACGGCAACTGCTTTTTCCATGCGTTCACGGGCGTCCTTGTAGACATCCTCAAGCATCTTTATTCCCCCTTTACATAGGTACCGATTTTTTCTCCCATGAGGACTTTTTTTATGTTACCCGGCTCATTCAGGCCGAAAACAATCAGCGGGATTTTATTGTCCATGCACAGGGATGCGGCTGTGGAATCCATTACTCCCAGCCCCTTGTTTAAAAGATCAATATAAGTCAGTTCGGTATATTTCTTCGCAGCAGGGTTTTTCAACGGGTCATCATCATACACGGCATCAACTTTGCCTTTGGCCAAAAGAATTACTTCCGCCTCAATCTCGGCCGCCCGCAGGGCGGCAGTTGTATCGGTGGAAAAATAAGGATTGCCAGTGCCGCCGGCAAAAATCACCACACGTCCCTTCTCCAAATGCCTGATGGCCCGCCTGCGGATATACGGTTCGGCCACTTGCTGCATACTGATAGCAGTTTGGACCCGTGTGTCCACACCGCGAGCTTCCAAGGCATCCTGCAGCGCCATGGCGTTGAGGACGGTAGCCAGCATGCCCATGTAATCGGCGGTGGCACGATCCATCCCGCGCTCGCCGGCGGGAGCGCCCCGCCAAATGTTGCCGCCGCCTACCACAATAGCCACTTCAACTCCCATCCTCCAAATTTCCTCAACCTGTTTCGCCGTTTCCCGCAAAACATCGGCATCAATCCCAAAGCCACGATCTCCGGCCAACGCTTCTCCGCTCAATTTTAAGACGATCCGCTTATAAACTGCCTTTTCCATACAGGCCGCACAACCCCCAGTTTTTTTATTCAACATTTGCGACTTTTCTCCTGTAAAAAAAGAACACCGTAGTGCTCTTTTTTTACAGTTGTCTCCACACTATTGTTTAGACTGTCTCATTTCCGTCACTTCTGCAGCCAGATTGCATTCTTTTTTTTCCAGTCCTTCACCCATTTCATAACGGACAAAACGCCGAATAGAAATATTTTCACCAATTTTGGCGATTTTCTCCTGCAGCAGTTCTTTGACGGTTATATCTGTATCACGGATAAACGGCTGTTCCAAGAGGCAGTTTTCAGCAAAAAACTTTTCCAACCTGCCGTCAACAATTTTGTCTATAACTTTCTCCGGCTTGCCTTCATTAACTGCCTGGACGCGAAGGATTTCCCGCTCCTTCTCTAATATTTCCTGCGGCACATCTTCCCGGGAAATATATTGTGGATTGCTTGCAGCAACCTGCATGGCTATATCACGGACAAAGGTACGGAATTCATCGGTCCTAGCCACAAAGTCGGTTTCACAGTTTACCTCCACCAGAACGCCAATGCGTCCCCCCATATGTATATATGAGTCAACAATACCTTCCGCCGCAATCCGGCCGGCTTTTTTCGCCGCAGCAGCCAGCCCTTTTTCACGCAAGATTTCAACGGCTTTATCAATGTCGCCGCCGGCTTCTGCCAACGCCTTCTTGCAGTCCATCATACCTGCTCCGGTTTTTTCACGCAACTCTTTTACCAGCGATGCAGGAATCATATACTACCCTCCTGTTTAACGTTGTTAAAAGGCCGGGCTCACGCCCGGCCGTCTGTCTTATTGCGTTTCAGATTCAACCTCTGCGGGGGCGTCGTCGGTTGCTTCCGCTTCCTCTTCCACTTCGTCTTCCCTTACTTCTTCTGTGCCCTCGCCAGCCGGGACGTAATCCTGGCGGCCCTCCAATCCTTCCAGGACTGCATCCGCTATTTTGCCGGCAATCAGTTTGACGGCCCGAATGGCATCATCATTGCCGGGAATAATGTAATCAATTTCGTCCGGGTCACAGTTTGTATCGACAATGGCCACGATGGGAATGCCAAGCTTTCTTGCTTCCGCAACAGCAATGCGCTCTTTGCGCGGGTCGACAATGAAAAGCGCATCGGGAAGAGTCTGCATATTGCGCACACCGGAAAGGTATTTATTTAGCTTCTCATATTCATGGCGAAGCCTCATTACTTCCTTTTTCGGCAGGACGTCGAATACGCCGTCTTCCTCCATTTTTTCCAATTCCAACAGGCGGTTGACGCGGTTGCGGATCGTTTTAAAGTTGGTCAGCATACCGCCCAGCCAGCGCTGGTTAACATAATACATGCCACAGCGTTCCGCTTCAACCTGGATTGATTCCTGCGCCTGCTTTTTGGTCCCGACAAATAAGATTTTGCCGCCATCCCTGGCCAGATCACGGACAAAGTTATAGACATCATTGATCATGCGGACAGTTTTTTGCAGATCAATGATATAAATCCCATTTCTTTCCGTGAAAATGTAGGGCTTCATTTTAGGATTCCAGCGGCGTGTTTGGTGGCCAAAATGCACCCCGGCCTCCAAAAGCTGCTTCATGGAAACGACAGGCATCTCTCCTGCACCTCCTCTCTGTTTGACCTCCGCTTCATCATTTTGCCGCAGCACCGTTTTTAACCGGCACAACTGCCGCAATCCGCAAGCGTGTGTTTTATTTTACACCGCAAGTAGTATAACACAGTTCATAGCATTTGGCAATAATTCGCTCCCTGCACTTTCAGTGAACAATAACGTGAACAGGTACAGGTATCCTGTCAAACAAAAAGACCATAAATTTTTGTCCATGCAATTCTTCCTGGAGCGTCTGCCTGACCATTCTGTAAGCATCCTGGGCAAACTGCGCCGCCAAAGTTTCCGTATCAATGCCGTCCAGAATCCGGCCGGTGGCATTTTCCACATTTTTTTGCAAGTTGCGTTCCAGTTGATGCAGTAGTTCGGCGGGCATGGTGAAAACAAAACCGGCAATCTCCATGCGGTCGGAAAGCTGATCCTGCATTTGTTCCTGCACAATCCGCGGGATTTCCGCTTTCGCCCCTGCGATCATCCTGGGCAGGGCCGCTTTGGCCTGGCTTTCCACCTGCTCCCTGATGAGCAGTGCCAAATCTTCGCTGTCCAGCTGAATGGATACACCTCGTGATGTCAGCATGGCAGCGGCAAAGACAAGCAGCAGAACAAAAAGGACCAGAGCACTGCCTGCACCCAAAAGAAATGATCTGCTCTCCAAGCGCCGCGCGTTCATTGGTCCCATGTCTCGCCTCCGCCGCTCTCTTTCGGAATCCAACATTATATTATAACACCGGCGGCTGCGGATTATGACACAGTGGAAAAAAGAAAGATGCGAGCCGCTGCTCGCATCATGAGGTTAAATATTGACAACTTTCCGTTTTTCCAGCTGTTCCAGCAGGTACGGGTTTTTCACTTTAATATATGTCCCTTTCATGCCAAGCGAGCGTGATTGGATAACACCGGCGCTTTCGAATTTCCGCAGGGCATTGACAATGACAGAGCGGGTAATCCCCAGCTGGTCCGCGATCTTGCTGGCTACCAGGATGCCTTCGTCACCCTTAAGCTCGGCAAAAATATTCTCCACCGCTTCCAGTTCCGAATAGGAAAGCGTGCCGATAGCCATTTGCACTATGGCTTTATTTCTGGCTTCTTCCTCTATTTGGTCCGCCCGGATGCGCAAAATTTCCATCCCGATCACGGTGGCGCCATATTCAGCCAAGATTAAATCCTGTGCCGTAAATTCCTCGGAAAAGCGGGCCAAAAGCAGGGTACCCAGGCGTTTGCCGCCGCCTACAATGGGAACAATGGTTGTCAGTTTGTCAGTAAAGAGGCACTCCGTCTCATTGAGAAAAACACAGTCATTTTTTTTCTGCCGCAGGTTTACTTTTGATTCATCCACATTTAACAGCTGGGCGTTATATTCTGCAGGGAAAGCACCGTTTTCCAGCACATTATTGACCATTAGCTCGCATTCGAATTCATCCACCAGAGAGTAGCCCAATATTTTTCCGTTACGGTCAGCAATGTAAATATTTGCCCGCACTACGTTTCGCAACACTTCGGCCACTTCTTCGAAATCCACATGTTGACCCGCAGTTTTCTGAAGAATACGATTAATTCGACGCGATTTTTCCAAAAGCTCTTCTATTACCATAGTAATCATCCTTTCTTTTTTTTAAAATTACAGAATATACCTGCTTAAATCCTTATTTTGTACAATTCCCTGCAATTTATCCCGTACATACTGTGCGGTAATGACAACCTCCTGACCTGGAATCTCCGGAGCAGTAAAAGAAAGATCTTCTAGCACTTTTTCCAGGATGGTATGTAAACGGCGTGCACCTATATTTTCCATCTCTTGGTTAAGTTCACAGGCAATCTTGGCAATTTCCTCAATAGCTTCATGCGTAAACTTCACATGTACATCTTCCGTAGCCAAAAGTGCAGTGTATTGTTTTAACAGCGCATTGTTTGGCTCCGTTAGAATACGGTAAAAATCTTCTTGCGTCAGGCTGTCCAGTTCCACACGGATGGGGAAACGTCCCTGCAGTTCCGGTATTAAGTCTGAAGGTTTGGCCACATGAAAAGCGCCTGCAGCAATAAAAAGGATATGATCTGTTTTGACCGGCCCGTATTTTGTCATAACTGTAGAACCTTCAACGATGGGGAGGATATCCCGCTGCACACCTTCCCGGGACACATCCGGGCCGCTGGTAGAATTTTTACCGGCAATTTTGTCAATTTCATCGAGAAAAATAATCCCTGTCTGCTCCGCTCTGGCAACAGCCTCGGCATAAACTTCATCCATGTTAATCAATTTTTGCGCTTCTTCCTGCTCCAAGATCTTCCGTGCCTGCCGGACAGTCAGTTTGCGCAGTTTTTTTCTCCGGGGCAAAAATTGCCCCATTAAATCCTGAAAATTAATACCTATCTCTTCCAGGCCGCTGCTCGCCACTATATCAAACATGGGCGGCCTGTCTTCCACTTCCAGCTCCACCAGTCTGTCTTCCAAAAGACCTGCCTCCAGCTGCCGTCTGAGCTCCTGCCGGTATTCCCTGCCCGACTGCCACTCTTCCTTTTCTTCTTCCATCTGTTCCGGCCCGTTGCTTTGCTCCTGACCAAAAAGCATAGCCAGCGGGTTTTGCTGCGGGCGTTTTTTCGCAGGCTTTTGCTGCAATAAAGTCAGCAATCGCTCGGTAGCCATAGCTTTGGCCCTATCCGCCACGGCACTCATTTTTTCCGCCTGCACAATTCTGATGGAAGTTTCCACCAGATCACGGATCATTGTTTCCACATCTCGCCCCACATAGCCGACTTCCGTGTATTTTGTTGCCTCTACTTTAACAAAAGGCGCCCGGACCAATTTGGCCAGTCTGCGGGCAATTTCAGTTTTGCCGACGCCTGTGGGACCGATCATAATAATATTTTTGGGATACACTTCATCCCTGAGTTCCTCCGGTAACCGCCTGCGGCGGTAACGGTTGCGCAAGGCAACGGCAACACACTTTTTTGCTTCCTTCTGGCCCACAATGTACTGATCCAGATAAGCTACAACCTCTCTGGGAGTTAATTCCTCGTAAAAAGTTTGATTTTTTTCGGCCATTTACAGTTCCTCCAGCACAATCCGGTCATTGGTATAAATACAAATCTCCCCGGCAATTTCCAAAGCATAACGGGCAATCTCGGCCGCCCCAAGGGTTGTGTGCCGGCACAACGCCCGGGCCGCAGCCAAGGCGTACGGGCCGCCGGAACCGATGGCCGTGACCCCGTCATCCGGTTCTATCACTTCACCGTTGCCGGAGATAACCAGCAAAGTTTCCCTGTCCGCCACCACAAGCAATGCTTCCAGACGCCGCAGCACCTTGTCGCTCCGCCAGTCCCTGGCCAGTTCTACTGCAGCACGTCGCAGGTTGCCCTGGAAAGCTTCCAGCTGCTCTTCAAATTTTTCAAAGAGGGTAAAAGCATCGGCCACAGAACCGGCAAAACCGGCAAGGACAGAATTTTTGTAGATGCGACGGACTTTGACTGCGCGGTGCTTCATGATAGTGGCACCGCCGAAAGTCACCTGTCCGTCCCCCGCCATGGCACAGCGTCCGTCTTTTTGCACGGCGACAATCGTTGTTGCGTGAAACATCTTCCTCATCCTTATGCCCTGGGATGGGCCAGCTGATAGACTTCTTTCAACCGTTCCCGGGTAATGTGGGTATAAATTTGGGTTGTGGAGATATTCACATGACCTAGAAGCTCCTGGACAGACCGCAGGTTGGCACCGGCATTCAACAAATGCGTGGCAAAACTGTGTCTGAGACTGTGAGGGCTGATTTTTTGATTGAGAGAAACCTGCCTGATGTATTTGTCGACTATCCGGCGTATCCCCCTGTCAGAAAGCCTTTTGCCGTATTTATTCAGCCACAGTGCTTTTTCCCCGTCACCATTTTTATTCTTGCGTAAAAAATGCGCCCTTGCGGACTGTAGATATGTGCCAAGCGCTTGGCAGGCAAAACGTCCCAGCGGGACAAGCCTTTCCCGGGCGCCTTTTCCCATTACCACGATTTGTCCCGCTTCCAGATCCATATCGTCCGCGTCCATGGCCACCAGCTCACTTACTCTGACCCCTGAAGCGTACAGCGTTTCCAGAATGGCAGCATCACGCTGACCTGCAGGCGTGGACGTGTCCGGTGCGCACAGTAATTGCAATACCTCCTCAACATAAAGAAACGTGGGCAATTTTTTGCCAACACGGGGTGTGGAAACAACTGTCCAAGTTTTATCGGCAAGGAGTCCTTCCCGGTTGAGATAGCGGAAAAATGATCGGAGTGCGGACAGTTTGCGTGCAATCGTCCGGCGATCATAAGCACTGGCTTTCAGGTAAGCCAGGTAATGCCGGACGGTCAGGTAACTGACTCCTTCCGGAAAAGTGAGACCTTCAGTTTCAAGATAAGAAAGAAACTGCGCCAGATCCTCCGCATAACTGCGGATCGTGTGCCGTGAAGCATTTCTCTGGCTTTCCAGATAGGAAAGAAAACCGTCACTAAAATCCATCATCCGACGGCGTTCTCCTTTTTCAAAATATTTTAACATAAGGAAAGCATATAATGCAAGTGTAATTACACATAAGTGATATTTTCCCCGGTGATATATTACTGCCGGTCTTCCGCCACCTGCTGAAGCCAGGTGCGGAGACTGTCCAGGGCACGCCTGGCAAGCCGCTCTTTTCGTTCCTTTTTGGGCACACGTTTGCCAAGGGGCGGGAAAAGGCCGAAATTGATATTCATAGGCTGAAAATTCGCTGTATCGGCGGTGGTAATATAGTGGAGCAATGCCCCGTGCGCCGTCTCGGGAGGGGGAAACAAAGGCTCTTGGCCAAAGACCAGGCGTACAGCATTCAACCCTGCTATCAGGCCGGTGGCGGCAGATTCAATGTAGCCTTCCACTCCTGTGATTTGGCCGGCAAAAAAAAGCCGCGGCTCCCGGATAAATTGCAATGTGGGCCGAAGCAGCAAGGGAGCATTGATGTAAGTATTGCGGTGCATGACACCGTAGCGGACAAATTCCGCCTCCTCCAGCCCCGGGATTAGCCGGAAAACCCTTTTCTGCTCCGGCCACCTCAGGCGTGTTTGAAAACCGACAAGATTGTACAGCGTAGCAGCCGCATTGTCCTGCCGCAGCTGTACTACGGCAAAAGGCTGCTTCCCCGTTCGCGGATCAATCAGCCCCACCGGCTTCAACGGTCCGAAAAGCAAAGTGTCATATCCCCTGGCGGCCATCACTTCTATGGGCAGGCAGCCGGAGAAATACCTGTCTTCCTCACCGCAGTGTCCTTCATGCACATCGGCAGTTCGCAGTTCTGCATAAAAGCGCCTGTATTCTTCCTCGGTTAAGGGGCAATTGAGGTAATCCGCACTCCCTTTGCCATAACGGGAAGCGCGAAACACTTTTTCCATCCTGACGGACTCGGCCGTCACAATGGGGGCGGCGGCATCGTAAAAATAAAGGGAGTCCTGCCCGGTCAACCGGGCAATTTTTTCCGCCAGCGGCGCCGAAGTCAGCGGGCCGGTGGCAATAATGACCGGGCCCTCTGCAGTGGACGGTATTTCTGTAACTTCCCCTGTAACCAGGCGGATGCGCAGATGCCCGGCAACAGCCGCAGTCACCGCATCCGCAAAAGCTGCCCTGTCCACTGCCAGGGCGCCGCCGGCCGGGACTTTGTGTTTGTCGGCCATGGCCATTATCAGTGAACCAAGGCGGCGCATCTCCTCCTTTAAGAGGCCGGCGGCATTGGTGAGTGCCGCGGCGCGCAAGGAGTTGCTGCAGACCAACTCTGCCAGGGCACCGCTGTGATGGGCGGGCGTCATTTTGTGCGGACGCATTTCCCAAAGTGTAACAAAAGCTCCCTTTTCCGCGGCCTGCCAGGCGGCTTCCGCGCCTGCCAGGCCACCGCCGACTACTGTAACTTTATGCACCGGGAGCCCTCCTGCCTGCCGCACTTTTTGCTTCACCGGCGGCGCTTTTATCCTTCTCCTGCCGGACAATCTTTGCTTTGGCTTCTCTGATAGCGGCTCCACACTTGCTGTTGGCACACTGCAATGTTTTTCCCTTGAGCACGGTAAGGTAGCCGCAGAGAGGGCATTTTTCCGCCTGCGGTTTATCCCAGGTCGTAAAACTGCATGCCGGGTAGCCGCTGCAGCCGTAAAACAGTCTGCCGCGTTTTGTTCGGCGCTCAACCAGCAGCTTGCCGCACTCAGGGCAGTCCACTGCCAGCGTTTTAACTACCGGCTTGGCGTAACGGCATTCCGGAAAACCGGGACAGGCCAAAAATTTGCCATAGCGCCCCATTTTATAAACCAGACGCCGCCCGCAGTTGGGGCAAGTCTCGTCGCTTTCTTCGGGGGCAAGGACAACTTTCTCCATTTTTTCTTCCGCAGCACGCAGGCTGACAACAAAACTATCGTAAAACTTGCGGATAACCTCCACCCAGTCAAGTTCACCGGCAGCAATACGATCCAGTTCTAATTCCATCTGGGCGGTAAAATCCACATCCAAAATTTCGGGAAAGAATTCCAGCAACTGCTCCAGTACTACCCTGCCCAACTCCGTGGCACGAAAAACTTTGTTTTCACGCACAACGTACCCTCTGGCCTGTAATGTCTCAATAATGGGAGCGTATGTGCTGGGACGGCCGATACCCTTCTCCTCCAGCGTCCGTACCAGCAGGGCTTCACTGTAAGGCGGTGGTGGCTGGGTAAAATGCTGTTCCGGCAGCAGTTTTTTTAAGGTAAGCAGTTCCCCTTCCGCAAGTTCCGGCAGCAGCGCTCCCTCCTCCTGTTCCTCGCCGTCATTTCCTTCCGTATATAATTTCATAAAGCCGTCAAATTTGAGCTGTGACCCCGAAGCACGGAATTCATATTTGCCGGCCATTATTTTGGCCGTAACCGTATCATAAACGGCGGCGCTCATCTGGCTGGCCAAAAAGCGTTCCCAAATCAATTTGTATAAACGGTACTGGTCACGGGACAAATACTGCCTCACTGCCGCCGGTGTGCGCAGTGCGGAAGTGGGGCGGATTGCTTCATGCGCCTCCTGCGCTCCTTTTTTTGTCCGGTAGACAGGCGGATTGACAGGCATGTAAGCCTTGCCAAACTCTGCGGTAATATAAGCACGCGCTTCCTGGACGGCAACAGGCGAAACCCGGACTGCGTCGGTTCGCATATAAGTAATCAAGCCCACTACTCCGTCCGGACCCAGCGGGAGCCCTTCATATAACTGTTGCGCGATCTGCATAGTTTTGCGGGCAGTAAAACCAAGCTTGCGGGCCGCTTCCTGCTGCAGGCTGCTGGTAGTAAAAGGGGCGGCCGCTTTTCGCCGGCGTTCCCTTTTGCGAACCTCTGCCACCTGGAATTCACTGCTTTCTACCGCTTCCAGCACCGCCCGGACTTCAGCTTCATTTGCCGGCACAGATTTTTTCCCGTTAAAACCGAAGTAGCGAGCTTTAATTTCCGCATCGCGCACGGCAAGCTGTGCTTCCAGCGTCCAGTATTCTTCCGGGACAAAAGCGGTAATCTCATCTTCACGTTCCACAATCAGCCGCAAGGCAACAGATTGCACACGGCCTGCAGACAAGCCTTTCTTTACTTTTTTCCAAAGCAGCGGGGAAATTTTATAGCCCACGAGGCGGTCCAGCACACGCCTCGCCTGCTGTGCATTGACGCGGTTAAGATCTATCGGACGCGGTTTTTTAAAAGCTTCCTTGACTGCGCTTGCTGTTATTTCGTGGAACTCCACCCGGCAGGGTTGGTTTTCCCCGATCCCCAGTGCACGTGCCAGATGCCAGGAAATCGCTTCCCCTTCCCGGTCCGGGTCTGTTGCCAGTAAAACTTTCTTTGCATTTTTGGCCTCTTTGCGCAAAGCTTTTAAAATTTCGCCCTTGCCGCGGATGGTAATATATTTCGGAGTAAAATTGTTTTCAATATCAATGCCAAGCTGGCTCCTGGGCAGATCAATCACATGGCCCAGTGAAGCCGCCACACGAAACCGCCTGCCCAGGTATTTTTTTATGGTTTTTGCTTTAGTCGGTGATTCTACCACAACCAGATAATCTGCCATGCCGCACCCCCAGATAACCTCTCTCTTCATTTATAACTACATATACCATTTTTCTATGCTCTATACGCGCAGAAAAAAATTCCCGGGCAGCTTTTTTATTTTCCCTTCCAGCTCCAGCTGAACTAAAAAGGCATGCAGTTCCGCCGCAGATAAACCTGTCATGCCGGCCAGGCTGTCAAAATGTACAGGTTCGCATTCTAAAGCGGTGAGAACGGCGGCCTCGGGTCCTTCCGCCCCTGCAGGCCGCTCTTCGCCGGCCGCCGCTTTCGCCTCCAGCCCCAGACTTTGCAGGATATCGTCGGCATCTTCCGCCAGGGTAGCACCTTCCTTTAACAGCCGGTGGCAGCCTTTGCTCATACTGCTGTTAATGCTGCCGGGCACGGCAAAAACCTCCCTGCCCTGCTCCAGGGCACAGTCGGCCGTAATGAGAGCACCGCTTTTAGCCGCAGCCTCCACTACTACCACGGCACGGGACAGCCCGCTGATAATACGGTTGCGCAAGGGGAAGTGTGCCGGTTTGGGAGCAGTACCCGGGGGAAACTCACTAAGAACGGCACCGTTTTGCACAATCCGGTCATACAGTTTTCTGTTTTCCGGCGGGTAACAGACATCGAGGCCGGAACCAAGCACCGCCACCGTCCTGCCTCCTCCGGACAGCGCCCCCAAATGAGCACAAGTATCAATGCCGCGCGCCATACCGCTGACTACGACAACACCGGCTGCAGCCAGCCCCGCGCTGATTTTTTCGGCGGCCGCCCTGCCGTAGGCACTGGCTTTCCGCGAGCCGACAACAGCTACCGCCACATCTTCCGCGTGCGGCAGTTCCCCACGATAAAAAAGCAGGGGCGGCGGATCGTAGATTTCCCGCAGCAGCGGCGGATAGCCGTCATCGGTAATGCGGACAACATTAATCCCCAAGTCCCGGCACTGCCGCCATTCCCGCTCCGGGTCAATCTTGGAACGTTCCTGCAGAACAACAGCCGCCACGTTTGGCGGTATCCCCGCCGCAGCCAGCTGGTCGGCATCCAAGGTTAAAGCTTTTTCCGCACTGCCGGCAAAGTGAAGCAGGCGCAGTATGCGCCGGGCTCCCAGGACAGAAATACGGGAGAGCGCCAGCCAGAAAGGCACATCGGACATGACGTTATCTCCTTCCGGCATCTTGCCTTATATTCTACGCCTGCCTGATCTTTCCTGCCGCCCGCGAAATTTCCTTCACCGCTGCAGGCAGCCGCATGAGAGAAAAACCGGACCAAAAACCGTCCGGTTGCAGGAAAAAAGCAACAGCCTGTTGGTGACTTGCACCATTATACCATAGATGCGCATCACGAACAAGTGTTCCGTCAGGAAAACCGCTTTTTTTACTTTTTCTTTAATTATCATAAGGCAGGATTCTGTTTTCCCAGGTTCTGATCATGATTTTCCCGGGAGCGTAGGAAACAAGGTACTCGGGCAGCATGGGTATCTTGCCGTAACCTCCCGGAGCATTGACAATAAAGGTGGGGATGGCAAGGCCCGAGGTGTAACCGCGCAGCTGTTCCATGATCGCGATGCCTTCCTCCACCTTTGTCCGAAAATGGGCCGTCCCTTTTACTGCTTTGGCATGAAAAATATAATACGGCCGGATCATGCATTTTAGCAGCAGGTGATTCAATTTTTTCATGACATGGGGGTCATTGTTGACACCGGACAGCAAAACAGCCTGATTGCCCAGGGCGGCACCTGTCCGCACCAGCTTGCGGCAGGCCGCCTCCACATCCGGTGTGATTTCCAGCGGATGGTTGAATTGTGTATTAATATAAATCGGGCCGTGCCGGTCAATTATTTTGTACAGCCGGTCTGTAATTCTCATGGGCATTGTTACCAGTGTTCTGGTACCGATACGTTTTATTTCCACATGCGGAATCGCATCCAGTTCACCAAGCAGCCAGTCCAATAGCTCGTCATTTAAAAGCAAGGCGTCCCCGCCGGTGAGTAAAACATCGCGAATTTCCTCATTCTTTCTTACATAGTCCAGCGCCTGGCGCAGCTGTACCCGCGGTGTGGCCCGATCCACCTCGCCGATCAGGCGCCGGCGCTGACAGTGCCTGCAGTACATGGCACACTGATTCGTGACTTTGATAATCAGGCGGTCGGGATAACGCCTGGTAACGGCGGGAACAGGTGAGGTGAATTCCTCCGCCATAGGGTCATCTGTTCCCGTTTCATCCATCAATTCGGCAGCCTGGGGAATACACATCTTTTTGACAGGATCCTGAGGGTCTTGGGGGTTGATCAGGCTCAAATAATACGGCGATACCGCCCAGCGGTAAGTTTTGCCCACATTACCCACCGCATCCGTCTCTTCCCGGCTTAACGCCAGCAACTTGCCCAGAGTCTGCGGGCGGGTATTCGTCGCGTCAGCTGCCAGCGCCAGTCCTGCCATTCATTGTCCGTGATGCTAAAATGCTTATAGATCGCCTGCCGCCGTTTCAGAATCTCATCCCAGGAGGAAAAGCCGTCAGGAACTTGTGCTCTGGCTTTTAGATACGGTTCAATCTGTGCTTTCAGTTCCGCCGCACGTCTTAGTGCAAATTCCCTTTTTTCCTTTTCTGTCCATTTTTTTTCTTCCATGCATTTCCCCCGTTCTTTAACTTTTTCTGCCTGATCAGTATAACACAGGCGGCGGCGGAGAGCCAGGAAATTTAACAGTTAATCCCAAGTTAATTTGATCTTCTTCCCTTGTCACGGAGCCGCCGCATTCCTAAAATCATCATCCGCAAGTGCCTTAACTTATTTTCCCTTTATATTACTTTCCTATGCTCACAGCATTTCACTGCACAAGGTAATTTTGACGTGGATATGATGTATTCTGCAGCAAAGAATAACAGTACAAAGGGAGGTGTTTTTCATGGCCAATCGCCGCAAGAAAAAACGCCTGGTTCCGGAAGCGGAGCAGGCGCTGGAAAAATTTAAACTGGAAATTGCAAGTGAGCTTGGCATCCCTGCCGGCGAGGACGCTTTTAGTGCCGCCCTGGAACAATATAAACACGAAATAGCAGCGGAACTGGGTATTGACAGCCATATCCGCAGCCAGGGCTGGCAGCAGGTGCCATCTGCCGTCTGCGGCTCTGTGGGAGGCCGTATAGGAGGCCCCATCGGGGGCAAGATGGTTCGCCGCATGATCGAAATGGCGGAAAAAGCGATGTCGGGTTCTACATCTTAAGCATCTTGTCCACAATGGCTGCAGCCATTTCCGAACCTTTTGCTTTCCCGCCCAAATCAGGCGTCACGGTCTTCCCTTCCTTGATAACGGCCGCCAAGGCATTTTCCACCTTGTCCGCAGCCTCTGTTTCACCAAGATAACGCAGCATCATTACTGCAGACAAAAGCAAGGCTGTGGGATTGGCAATATCCTGGCCGGCATATTTGGGCGCACTGCCGTGCACAGGTTCAAAAATAGCCAAATCGTCGCCTATATTGGCACCGGGAACAACGCCAAGGCCGCCCACCAAGCCCGCACATAAGTCGGATACAATATCGCCATACAGGTTTGGTGCCACCATTTCGTCATACAATTCCGGCTTCTGGACAAGCTGCATGCACATATAGTCCACGATTTTGTCTTCGAACTCAATTTGCGGGTAATCCCGGGCCACTTCCCGGGCAACGGCCAGAAAAAGCCCGTCAGTGCATTTCATAATATTTGCCTTATGCACCGCCGTAACTTTGCGGCGG